>CAXTTH010000013.1:0-18239 GCA_964247035.1 uncultured Acetobacteraceae bacterium | reverse complement strand
CCGCGTCAAGCTGAAAAGCCTCTACCCATCACTCGATGGCTGACAAAGCACTAGAACCTGACTTGGTTTAGGTATGGATAGCTGGTGAGTGACGTAAGACGCGCGGTGCTGAGCTTGTTCCAGGCGATGCAGAGTGCATCGACGCTGGCGTCGTAGCTGTTGAGCAGCCTGTGGCTGAGGTATCGCTCCCGCAGGTAGAGCCAGACCCGTTCAACCGGGTTGAGTTCGGGGCTGTGGGATGGCAGCAGCACCAACGAGACGTTGGACGGCACAGCGAGAGCGTCGGTGATGTGCCAGCCGGCTTGGTGCATGACCATCGCGGCATGCTCGCCGGGCGGCAAGGTTACGCTGAACTGGTCGAGAGCCATCTGCATGGCGGCAGCCTGGCTGCGCCTGCGCGATGCGGTCCAGTTCGTTTTGCAGCCCCTTTTTGACCACGCCTCCCGTGCCGCCGGGTCAGCCTTGGGGTGCGACGGCTGGGCTTTCTGCCGCGACGGGCCGAGCTTGCGCATCAGCTTGGACATGTGCGCTGCGTGGCAGCCGACGCCCCAGCAACGCTTCACCTCGCCGCACAGCTCGGCCAGCGTCCAGGCCGACAGGCCCGTCTTCCCTACGTCCGTCTTCCCCACGTCCGGGCCATCCAGCACGATCCGGCGCAAGTGCTCCATCCGCTCATCGTCCAGCCTCGGCTTGGCACCGGGCCGCAGCCGGTCGTGCAGGCCGTCCAAACCCTCGGCGTTGCAGCGCACCACTGCGTCGCGCAGCGCCTGCCGCTCCATGCCCGCCAGCCGCGCCGCTTCGGCTCGCGTCATGCCTTCCAGCGCATTCGCAATCGCCATCATGCGCGCCGCCGCACGGTCCGACTCCTGACGCGAGGGACAACGCAACTCGGACGCTGGCAGATCATCGCGGATCGTCAAACGCATGCCGTTCGTCGCCAGCCTCACGCAACAGGTCAGACCAACACCAAAGTAGGACCACGCAAGCCGCGCGAAATCACATCCGAGTCAACGACAACGCTCACCGGTAGGTTGCGTCCGTCAATGTGATGGGATTTCTGGGTGTGATGGAAATGGCCACGGATCATTCGGCTGTGGTGGCGATCTGGGTGGGCTCGGCGTCTATCGTCCTTGGTGTGAGTTCGGCCATGGCCTGCGTCTGCATGTAGCGGTGCTGGAGCTGCCACTCGTCGTTGGGAAAGATGCCGACGACATCGGCGCGGCGTTCGACCTCCTTGTTCAACCGCTCGATCGGTGGGTGCCCCGCAGGCCGCGCTTGACCAAACCCTTGAGGAACGTCGCCCAGAAGGTCTCCGCCTCCGAAAGCCCGATGTGCAGGCCCACGATCCCCTGCGCCGGCTTTCCACGCGCTGCGCACCCGGAACCTTTGCCGCTCCGCCCGCTTGCCCTCGGTGTTCACCGCCACGGCGATTGTCACTGCCACCGTCCTGATCTGCCCACCTTCGCGCTGCTTAAGGCAGGTGGCATCCAGCCACAGGTAGGGCCATTCGCCGACAAGGGGGCGTTCGAGGAAGGCTCCCACCCGCTCGTCGCATGCTGTGGCCGCTTTGCGGTCACGACGCTGAACGCGCGTTGCGCGCCTTGCACAGCTTGCTCACCGTGCCCTTGCTGATCCCGGCCAGCTCCCTCGCCTGCACCAAGTCGTCCACCCGCCGGGTCGACACGCCGCTGATCCAGGCTTCCTGGATCACGGCCACCAAGGCCTTCTCCGACGTGCGGCGCGGCTCCAGGAAGGGCGGCAAGCAGCTGCCCTGGCGCAGCTTGGGGATGCGCAGTTGCAGCGACCCCAGGCGCGTGTCCAGCGTCCGATCCCGGCAGCCGTTGCGGCAGGTCGCCCGCTCGGCCGTGCGCTCGCGCCGCCCGGCGCCGATCAGCCCCTCCACGTCGCTCTTCATCAGCAATTGCACCACAGCCTCCGCCACGCTGCGCAGGAAGCCGCCATCTCCGGCTTTCGCCAGCATCTCGCCCAGCGGCAGTCTGTCCTCGGTCATCGGGTCCTCGTCGGTTCAGGTTGAAGCTCGCAACTCCACCTTATACCCAGACTCACTAAGAGCTAAGGAGGCCTTGTTGGTAGTCCCAGGTTCGGCGTCGGCCATGAGCACGATGCGCGCTCGCATCACCGCGGCCTGTCCAGCCCCGCGCCGCCGAACCAGGCGCCGCAACGCCTCACGCTCCTCTCCGGTCAGCACCACCGCCGTCGTTTCTGGACCACGAGCCATGAACGCCTCCCAACAGGGAGGTCACAGCCTACACACATCCAAAACGTCAGCGAACCTCTAACTCAGACTAGTAGATCTTGTAGGCAGCGTCCCAGGCAGCGCCGACGGCCAGCACGATCACTTGCCGGACATCTCCTGCGAGGGAGGTATGGGCTGCCTCGGGATCCACCCAGTCGTTGAAAGCCCTCGACATTTCCGGCGTTTGCAGGAAGACGTTGAAAGGCCCGATCATATGCCCATCGGCAAGCAGGCCCTGGAACTTCGACTTCTCCGCCCAACGGAGTTTCGTTGCGAGTAAGTGGTCGTACAGCTTCTGCTGGGCCGGAAGCAAGTCACCCGGCCGTAAGGAGCTGCAAGCGGCCGCCAAGGCTTCGCCCGTGCTCGGTGGAGTCTTCGGCGGCATGTTCCGTGGAACCGCCGGGGTGATTGGATGCTGGCATCTTTGCCCACATCGGCTGTGGATGGTTTCGGACATTCGTCCCCGGTCCTTGAGGGCGGGAACGGCTAGGATCTCGTCGTGCGCGATCGGGACGCCTTGGACCGGCTCTGTCTCGGGGCTGCCGTCAGCGGCACAGCCATCGCTGGCGGGAGCACCGTCGTTTGCCCGATTACGCGGCGCTGCCAGCGAACTCGATGATGTCGCGGTTGAACTGGTCCTTGGCCGTGATGTTCAGGCCGTGCGGCTCGCCGGTGTACATCTTCAACTTGGCGCCGGGCACCAGGGGGACCGAGCGGGCGACGCTGTTCTCGGGTGGGACCATCAGGTCCGCCCCGCCATGGATGAACAAGGTCGGCACGCGGATTTTCGGCAGGTCCTGCCGGTAGTCGGATGCGCTGAACGTCGTGACGCATTCGGTCGTGGCGCGGCAGCTCGCCTGCAGCGCCCAGCTCATGTTCCAGTCGAGCACGAGCTGGTTGACCGGATCGAGCACGGGGCTCTGCGAGCCGATGGCGTAGTAGGTCTTGAAGAACTCCGCCAGGTAGGCCGGGCGGTCGCGCTCCACACGCGCGATCATGTTGTCGAAGATATCATGGTCCTTGCCATACGGGTTGCCGGCCGTCTTGAGCAGGAACGGCGTCACGTCGCTGACGAACACGATCTTGCCGACGCGGGCGCCGTCGTGGCGGCTCATGTAGCGGGCCAACTCGCAGCCGCCCATCGAGAAGCCGACCAGGGTGACGTTCTGCAGGTCCAACTGGTCCAGCACCGCCTTCAGGTCATCGGCCAGGGTGTCGGAGTCGTAGCCGTCCCAGGGCTTGGAGGACTTGCCGAAGCCACGCCGGTCATAGGCGATGACGCGAAGATGCTTGGGCAACTCGGCGAGCTGCGGTTCCCAGGACTCCTTGCACAACGGCCAGCCGTGGATCAGCACGACGGGGTTGCCGCGGCCGTAGTCGACGAAGCTCAGCTCGACCGGGTAGCCGGCGCTGTCCAACCCGGCCTTGATCGTGCTGGGCCGGGCACGGCCTGATTGCGGCGAGACCAGGCTGCCGGGTTCCGCGGCCAGCGCCGGCCCAGCCCCGGCCAACTCCGCAGCGGCCAAGCCGGCAAGGGCTGCAGCCGAGAAGACGCGGCGCCGGCCCAGCGTCATGCTGGCCGTGGCAGGGCCGTAAGCGTTCTGGATGGTGCTGGTCATTTGTCATGCTCCGTTCTGAGTGCGGCGCCGCTGCCCGGCGGACGGATTTTGTTTGCCGGGCAGCAGGCCGCCATGATTGCGCCGGCGCTAGGATTTCGGCGTTGCTACTTCCGTCACCATCGAGGCACGACGCAGATCCATCTCGCCCTGCAGGACCTCGCCGAGCGAGGCGACAAACTCCTTCATGTAGCCCTCGGCAAAATGCGCATCGAGGTCGGCGGAGGACTTCCAGTTCTCGTAGATCACCCAGGCATCCGGGTCGTCGTTGGACCGGTGCAGATCGTAGTTGACGTTGCCGGCTTCGGCGCGTGCGGGCTCGCTCAGCGCCATCAGGCGGCGGCCAAGCTCGTCGCCCTGCCCGGGCTTGGCTCGAAGAAAGGCGATCAGGGTGAGCTGTCCGTTATTTGTGCTCATGGAAGGGTCTCCGGTCGGGGTTGAAGGGCGGGTCTGCGTGCTCAAAAGCTCGCAGCTGCCGCAGCCGCCTGCGCCTTTGCGCGCCGGACGGTGTCGGTGGCCTGGTCATCCCAGGTGTGCTCGACAGTCATCGAGGCGACGTCGCGCACGCCGATGAACCGGAGCCAGAACTCGAGGTACTTGGCCTGATGCTCGAAGCCGGGCGAGGCCGTGGTGGCGAACCCGGCCTCGTCGCTTTGCCCGCGCACGAAGATCGCAAACGCCTTGTCCGCGCGCACCAGCGGGCCATAGGATTTGCCATCGAACGTGAACAGGAAGTCGCGCTGGCAGGCGAGGTCGATCAGGTGCTTGAGCTTGTAAGGATAGGCGAAGTTCCACATCGGCACGCCCAGCACGATCCGGTCGGCGTCCTGGAAGCGTTGCGCGAGCGACTGGATGCTCTGCCAGACGGCCATCTCGGCGTCGTTCATGCGCTCCTTGGAGACACCCTTGTATTTCGCCCCGATCGCCTGGCTATCGAACTCCGGCAGCCGCTCGTTCCAGACGTTGAGGGTATCGACTTCCACATTCGGATTGGTCGTGCGATACGCCGCCACGAAGGCGTCCGAGACGGCGATCGATACCGAGCGGGGGCCGCGTGGCGAAGCCTCGATGTTGAGTAGCCGCATGGAGAAGGTCCCTGTGTCGCCGGCTCGTGTCGATGTCCGAACCATAAGGCGGGCCGATGCATCCGCGCTCGACCGTCCCCCTCAGATAGGCGCCTGCCGTCAGCTTGGGTTATGGGCGGGATCGGCTACCATCCTTGCGTGAAACGGAAGGATGCCTCGATGGACGAGGTCAGCGACTTGCGATTGTTCGTGGCGATCGTCTCCGGCGGCAGCCTGTCGGAGACGGCCCGGCGCGGCGGCGCGTCCCTTCCAGCCTTGAGCCGTCGTCTGGCCAGCATCGAGGCACGGCTGGGCGTCCGGCTGATCGACCGGGGGTCTCGCCATTTCACCCTGACGCAGGAGGGACAGCTGCTGCATCAGCGGGCGGTGCGCATTCTCGCCGACATCGACGAGACGGAGGCGGAAATCGGCAACCGGATGCTGTCGCCGCGCGGCCACCTTCGCATCGGCGCGCCGTCCGAGATCGGCCGGCGCCGGATCGCGGAGGTCGCCGCGGGCTTCGCGGAGGCGCATCCGGAGGTCTCGATCGAGCTCGTGCTGACCGACTCGCGGCTGGAAGAGACGGGAGAGGAGTTCGACATCGGCCTGCATGTAGACCGGCCCGGCCGTGCGACGACGGTCATGCGCAAGCTGTTCGGCAGTCGTCGGGTGCTCTGCGCGTCCCCGTCCTACCTGAGTCGGCATGGAACTCCGGCATCACCCGGCGACCTCAGTCGTCATCGGTGCATCAGGCTCGTCCGCTCCACCCACGACCATGACCGCTGGCTGTTCACGGATGAGGGCTTGGTCCGCGAGTTTCCCGCCGAGGGGTGGCTGTCGGCGAACTGCTCCGACGTCGTGCACCATTGGGCGCTGGAGGGGCGCGGCGTCGCGCTCAAGGCGCTGTGGGACATCGAGGCCGACCTTGCGGCCGGCCGGCTGGTCGCGCTGCTCCCCAGCCAGTTCTGCATGGAGCTCAACCTTTATGTCACCTACCCGTCGTCCAGGCGCCTTCCCGCGCGCACCCGCATGCTCATCGATCACATCGCGGCGGCTCTAGCGGCACCATTCCCGCCCGGAGCGTGACAACGCACCCCCCTTTTGCGGCCAGAGCCGACGGATTACGGACCAAAAGCAGAATACGTCACCTCAGATGGCCAAAACGCACAGCTTCGCGGTCACTGGGCCGTGCGGGGATCGACCAGCATCTCCGCCCGGGTGGCCGCCGCCGTGCTGTTTCGATCCACGCCCCCGTGCGGGGGGCGACGTCCTGATTCGGATCAACAAACGTAGGACCGGCCAGTTTCGCCAACACCCGAACCTGCCATGGCCTGACGCCGCAAGTTCCCTGCCAACCCGCCCCGCGACATCGCGTGCAATGCGCTATCGTGCAGTTTCACGCGGATGGGCCTCCCGGCCCAGGTAGGCCGGCAGGGTTAACATCTCCACGTCTGGCAGGTCCTCATTGCCGATGACGCGGGTGAGAAAGAACTGCGGCCACGGAGGCATGTCGGGGTTGAGGAGCAGGATCATCGTTCCGGCCCCGATTGTCCCCGGCGGCGCCCGGCTGCTGACACGGGAAGAATTTCACCGCCTGGCTGACATGCCGCCGGCAATGGAATGGTTCGCCAACCTGAGCAACCCGAGCACGCGGCGCGCCTACGAGACCGCCATCCGCGACTTCACCCGCTTTGCCGGCATCGCCCGGCCGGAGGAGTTCCGCGCCGTAACCTGCGCCCACATCATCGCTTGGCGCGACGAGCTGGCCCGGCGTGGCCTCGGCAGCGGCACGATCCGCACCGGCTGGCCTCGCTGGCCGAGCATCTCTGTGAGCGTAATGCCGTCACCCATAATCCGGTGAAAGGCGTCGAGCGGCCGCGGACGGAGCGCGGCGAAGGCAAGACGCCAGCGATAAGCGACCATCATGCGCGCAAGCTGCCGGGGGTGCCGGCGGAGGAGACGATCCGGAGCAAGCGCGACCGCTCCATCCTGTCGACCTTGCTGTCCCACGCGCTCCGGCACGACGAGCTCTGCAAACCACAGGTTAAGGATGCCCGGCACGCGCAAGGGCGTGCCGCACCTGAAGGTGTCCGGCAAAGACGGCAAGACACGCTATGTGCCGCTGCATCCGGCCACCCATGCGCTGATCCACGACTGCTTCGAAGCGGCCGGGCACGGCGCCGAAGGCCGCGGCGCGCTCTTCCGGCCGACCCGCAACAACCGCACCGGCCGCTCGGCGGGGCGATCACGGCGGGTCCGGTCTACCGGCTGGTGCGGGATTACTCGGGGGCGCTCGGGTTTAAGATCGGCGCACGCGCTGCGCGCGACGGCCGCCACCAACCCGCTCGACCACCAGGCCGACATCGCCAAGGTCCTGGAATGGCTCGGCCACGCCAATATCAGCATCACGCGCATCTACGGCCACCGCCGCACCTGCCCGGAGGACAGCCCGACCTTCAAGGCGGCATATTAATGCGGCGGCGATCACCAGAGGATTAGCGATGTCAGATGACCTTGCCACGCAGATTGGCCACGCGGGCAAGCAGATCATTGCCGCCAACAGTTAGCGACCCCTGTTGCTCAGCCCAGCGGCCACCTCGCCTGCGGCCCGTCGCCGCTGGCCTAGTCCCCCTTTTTTGCCGCTGCCATCACCTTGCCGACCGTATCCATCCGTGACTGCGGTATGGGAATTCCCCAGGCTTGAAGAAAGGGCACGAGTTCGAAGGCTGCGCTCCCCTCCGCAACCTGCGTCTCTCCAAGCGACACTTGCTCTCCGTCGCGGGCAATCGTGGCCATGAGCGGTCGTGTCTCCGGGCATAGTGTAGGAGGCTGCTGAGGGAGTTCAGCAGCCATCGCGGTGATCTTGGGTAGGGTTGGGTTGTCGAGACACAACCTGGACTTGAGGACCACCATGATGACCGATGACAAGACTGCTCTTCGCGCATTGCTGGAGAAAGGCTCCGACGCGACATTCCTGCGGGAGATGATCGGCTTTGCCGCCGAGCGTCTGATGCAGTTGGAGACCGAGGCTGCCTGCGGGGCAGCACCTGGCGAGCGCAGCGCCGCGCGGATCAATCAGCGCAACGGCTACCGCGAGCGGGATTGAGAGACCCGCGCAGGCACCGTCGAGCTGCGCATCCCCAAGCTACGCCGCGGCAGCTACTTCCCCTCATTTCTGGAGCCACGCCGGATGGCCGAGAAGGCGCTGACGGCCGTGATCCAGGAGGCTTACATCCAGGGCATCTCCACCCGGTCGGTGGACGACCTGGTTAAAGCCATGGGGATGGAAGGCATCAGCAAGAGCCAGGTGTCGCGGCTCTGCGCCGAGATCGATGAGCGCGTGAACGCCTTCCTCGACCGGCCGATTGAGGGCGACTGGCCCTACGTCTGGCTGGATGCGGACTTACGTGAAGGTCCGCCGCGACCACCAGATCGTCTCGGTCGCGGTCATCATCGCGGTTGGCGTCAACACCGACGCCAGGCGCGAGGTGCTCGGCATGACCGTGGGCCACAGCGAGGCCGAGCCGTTCTGGGTCGAGTTCCTGCGCAGCTTGGCCCGCCGCGGCCTGCGTGGCACCAAGCTGGTGATCTCGGACGCGCACGAAGGGCTCAAAGCCGCCGTCAGCAAGGTCCTCAGCGCCACCTGGCAGCGCTGCCGCGTCCATTTCATGCGCAACGCCTTGGCCTATGCGGGCAAGACCCAGCGCCGCATCGTCTCGGCCTGGATCGGCACGGCGTTCGCCCAAAGCGATGCCGAAGCCGCGCGCAAGCAGTGGCGCGAGGTCGCCGACCAGGCTCGGCCGCGAGTGCCGAAGCTGTCCAAGTTGATGGACGACGCAGAGATGGACGTGCTGGCCTACATGGGGTTCGCAGCCCAGCACCGGGCCAAGCTGCACAGCACGAACCCGCTCGAACGGCTTAACGGCGAGATCAAGCGGCGCAGCGATGTCGTCGGCATTTTTCCAAACAAGGCTGCCGTGACCCGGTTGATCGGCGCCCTACTGCTGGAGCAGAACGATAAGTGGGCTGTTCAGCGCGCCCGCTACATGACCCTGGAAACCATCACACCATTAAGCAATGATCTCACCGTCAGCATGCCAGCCCTGGCTGCCTGACCCAGTAGCCCACGCTACCCAGGAACACCGCTCCTGTACCACGCAGCAATGCCCTCCGCCGCCGGCGCGACGTGCAGGATGCCGAGACCCTTCTCCGATTGGCGCTGGCTCATGGCCCAGGTGTGATGAGTCTCCGTTCGGCAGCAGCCTGGGCCGGGCTCACCGGCATTGTTCAGCTCTTCGACGTAGCGCTTCGGCGCCGCTTGCGAGGAGCAGCTGACTGGCTGGGGCATATTGCAGGCGCTCTTCTGTCGCAGCGGTCGGCAATCCCGGAGACGCTGCCAGCCTCACGGATGCGGATTGTCGACGGGACAAGTATCTCCCGAGCCGGCGACAACGGCACGACCTGGCGCGTTCATGCCTCGTTCGATCCCGCGACGGCCTGTTTCACCGATCTGCAGCTGACCGGAGCGGAAGGGGCGAAGGGTTCAGCCGGTTCGCGTTTGCACCAGGCGACCTGGCGGTCGGCGATCGCTTCTATGCCAAGCCGCCAAGTCTGCAGCATGTTCTGCGGTCGGGTGCAGACTTTCTGGTCCGCGTGGGCTGGAACAGCACGCGCATGATGACTGCTGATGGAGCACGCCTCGACCTCGCCTCCATCTACGCGCGTATGGCTCCAGGAGAGACGAGCGAGGTTCCAGTATTTGTCACCAGTCGCAACAAAGGGCTGGGTCGCCAACCGCGGCGGCTTTTCCCGGCGCGGTTGGTTGTCTTCCGTCAGCACGAGGAGGCAAGCGCCCGTGCCGTTCGTGTAGCGGAACGCCAACACAGCAAGAAGCGGTCCGGCATGGCGCTGCAGCCGATGACGCTGGCGTCGGTCCGGTTTCTGATGGTGCTCACCTCATTGCCGGCCGACAAGGCAGCTGCTGCGGAAGTTCTGGCGGCCTATCGACTTCGCTGGCAGGTGGAGCTTGCGTTCAAGCGGTTGAAGAGCGGGCTTGGCATCGACCGGCTTATGGCGCGCGACCCCGCCATGGCACGAAGTTGGCTTCTCTCAAACCTGATCCTCGCGTTGCTCATCGAGGACGGCGCAAGCGAAGTCCTCGACTCTCCCCCCTGTGCGGGGTGCTGGCCACGTGCACTCTGTCTCCCTTTGGCGCCTGCATGCGGCCTTGCGGTTTGCGCTTCTCGGTGCCGTCTTGAGCCCTTCCGTCGCCAAGCTGCAGCAGGCCGGCGGCTTTATCATACGACACATCTGCGATCCGCCCCGGCGCCGAGCGTGCCAAGCGACGCTCGCACGATTGCGCGCGCCACTCGCGCCGTTGCCTCTGCATCCCTAACCCGCGGCGGCCTGGGGTGGTTTTGCGACGGTCCGGTTTTCAGGCGCGAGCGCGGTGAGCGGACAGCAGGCATCCGGTGCGTATTGGGCCGGGTGCGGCCTACGGGTGACAACCCGCACGCCGCCGGCGAATCGAAGGTCAGCCCGACGCCAAAAGCCTCATACTCGAGCGGGGCACCCCTGTATCGGGGCCGTCCCGAGAGTGAACTCTAGAGGATCAAGGTTCCGATCAAAAGAAACCGTTGCCGTTGCGCCGTGTCTCAGGCTTCGGGATCGGCGTTGGAAAGCCCCAGTGTTCGACTATCTTGCCGTTCTCGGCCCGATACAGGTCGATGTAGGCGCAAGGCTTGGCCAAGTGCGTTCCCTGCGCGGCAAGGAAGACGAAGTCTCCCTCTGCAAGCAGTATCTTGATTTCGTCGATGGTCCGCTCGCGCATCAGTCTTTGCACGTCGTGCAGGAACTCGCCGAGGCCATCCGCAACACCGGGCTCATGGCGGACGCAGCGGTCGTCGGAAAAGTATTGCCGGATGACGTCATGCCGGCCCTCGATATGGAGAGCCTGGTAGTAATCCCGCACTAGCGTCTTGTTCTTCTCCGTGTCCTCGTCGGCCCGGGCTTCGGTCGGCCCATCGACTTGGGTGTGTCCGCTTCTGTTCGGCGGACCCGCCTTGGCCGAAAAGCCCCAATGCTCCACGATCAGACCTTCCTCGAACCGGAAAACGTCGAAGAACACGCCGTCGCCCTGCACGCGCCCATCCGCCTGGGTGACGACGTAGGGCCCATCCTGGAAAGCCCTGACAACCTTCAGCTCAGGCTGGTCCGATGCGATCTCCTCGACGTACCGCCGCAAGCCTTCCGCTCCGTCGCCGACGCGCGGGTCGTGCTCGACATAGCGTTGCGGGTCCACGTACAGGGTCGCAAGCGCCGGGTCGCGCCGGTTGAGGCCGGCGAAGAGGGCCGTTGCTTTCTCAGTACTGTTCATAGGACCATCTCCGCTCAGGCGAAACGCCCGGCTTCCTCGAAGGAAAGCCGCGGGTTGCGGAGAAACAGCGAGGCTGGGTCGCCA
Source organism: uncultured Acetobacteraceae bacterium (assembly GCA_964247035.1). Lineage (GTDB taxonomy): Bacteria > Pseudomonadota > Alphaproteobacteria > Acetobacterales > Acetobacteraceae > LMUY01. Next base: position 6,842 of record CAXTTH010000013.1, on the reverse strand, counting down.
TGCCCGATGCTGCAGATGAAGTTCGGCCGGGTGCGCGTGCCGGCGAAAAACACCTCGTCCACGCCGGCATTGTTGAAACCCGATCGCCATCGGTCAGATCGGCAAAGGGCTTCGGCCACGCCGTCCCGAGATTATTGACGAGGATGTCGGCGCGGCCCGCCTGCCCGAGGAAGGCTTGGGCACCCGCCGCCGTCGAAAGATCGTCGGCGATGCCCCTGATGTCGCGCTCGGGGAAGGCTTGGCGCATCTCCTGCACCGCCGTTTCCACCCGCTCGCCGCCCCGGCCGTTGATCACCACCGCGGCGCCGGCCCGCGCCACACCATAGGCAGTGGCGCCGCCCATGCCCGCGGGGGCCCCCGGGACGCTGGCCGGGCCGCCGGCCAGGGCGATGATAATTCTGAGCGTCTCCCGATGGTCGTGGCTCGAGTAAGTGCAATGTCGCGGCAGGACGACGCCGCTAAGAGCCGTCGAACTTGACGAGATCCTGGAAGATGAGCGGTCCCCAACTCCGGTCGCGCGCCTGGACAAGCGCGCCGCCCTCGGCGAGCTTGTCCAACCATACGGGCGCGAAGCCGAGCTGCTCGGCCAGGGCCTTGACCGGAGCCGCCGCCGCCTCGTCGTCGCTTGACAGGAACACGACCCGCCGCCCGCCGTGTACGCTCGGGTCTGCACCGAGCGTCTTGGCGGGCAGGTGGTTGAACGCTTTCACCAGCCGCGCGCCGGGCAAGCCCTCGGCCACGGCGGCAGAGGAGGGCAGGCCGCCCAGCGCCTCGATTGGCACCCCGAACGCATTGGTCGCGTCGACCACGATCCTGCCCTGCCAGCTTGAGCGCGCCTTCGCGAGTGCGCCGTGCTGGTCGAACGGCACGGCCAGAAGCACGATGTCCGCCTCCAGCGCGTCTTGCAGCGCGGTGGGCATCACGCTCGGCCCGATCGCCGCCGCCTGCGCCGCCAGCGCGTCCGGCGGCCGCCGGCTGGCCACCATCACTGCGATCCCCTTGCGTGCGAAGGTTTGGGCCAGCGCTTGGCCAACCGCACCGAAGCCGATTATGGCACAGGTCATAGCACCCCTCAGTCGATCATGAGCGGCCGTGAGTGGTCGCCCTGTTTGCGAGCAACCGACGTAGGGATGCGCTCGCGCGCGCGGGACTGGCGGGTTTTCGACAAGGGTTGTGCCACCGCGCACCGCGCGGCGGACCTGCCCGGCTCAGTCAGTGGGACGGAGCCCGGCCAGCAGCTCGGTGTGCGCTGCAAGACGTTTCGAGATGAACTCGGTGAAGAGCTGCACCCGCCGCGTCCTGCGGCTCTCGCCCTGGGTAAGCAGCCAAAGTGACCCGTGCAGGTGCACGCCAGCGCCCGGCGCCCGGACCAGCAGCGGATCGGCGTCCCCGACAAAGCACGGCAGCGCGCTCATTCCGAGCCCTTCCCGCAGCGCGGCGATGTGCGCCCCCGCGTCGGAGGTCTTGAACGGAACCTCCCCGATCGGGATTTCGCCCTCGCGGGCCCAGGCCGGAATGCCGTCGAACGCCTTTAGGATCCAGCGCACCGGCTGAGTCGCGCGCGAGCGCCAGGCGGCGAGCAGGTCGCCCGACATGTAGATACTGCCAAACAGCTCGGGTCCCTTCAGGCCGTACAGGTTCAGCGGCAGCGCGTTCTGCTCGTAGACGACCCGGATGGCGACGTCCGCCTCACGGTTGGTCAGGTTGGCCGGCGCGTCGGAGGAGACGATGTCCATCTCGATGTCGGCGTGCAGACGCGCGAACTCGGCAAGGTCAGGCATGAGCAGGTGGCTGGCCAGCATAGGGGTCATTGTCACCCGCAGCAGCCCGCCAACGCCCTGGTCGCGGCCCAAGACGCGCGTCTCCAGCCGGTTGGAGGCGGACGCCATCTGCTCGGCGAACTCAACCACCTCCTCTCCCGCTGTGGTCAGGCGGTAACCGGACGGCAGCTTGTCGAACAGGCGCGCGCCCAGGCGCGTCTCGAGCTGGGATACGCGCCGCAGCACGGTGGAGTGGTTGACCCCCAATTGCTCAGCCCCCACCCGAACCGAGCCGCCACGCGCGACGGCCAGGAAGTATCGGACGTCATCCCAATCGATTGTCTGCCTATTGTCCATTCCGGCCTCGCCAAGTCTCGCCGCTCTCGGGTGCACAGGATGGAAAGCGGACTGACCCCGCAGCTAAGCGGAAACTGCCAGTAAGATTGCAATAAGGACGAGGCCGCAAAGCACGTAGCTGATAAGCTGTTGCGGGGCCAAGCCGAGCGGGCGAGGCGTGCCCTCGGCGAACTCTGGGTCCATCCAAGCAGTCCCAGGAAACAACGGCGCGAGCGCCATCGCAAGGAAGTAGTTTGCCGCGATCACCGCCGCCAGCAAGAAGACGGGAACGGTGAGCGATGACGTGCCGAACAGGATGCCCAGGGACGAGGTGCCGCTCACGAGGCCCATCAGCATGGTCTGCGCATTGTGGAATTTGGCGTGCGGTGGCCAGTGCGGGTTGAACAAATGCTGCCGGGCAGTGGCCGGCACGATCGCATCAGCAACCAGGCCGCCGAAATTGAACACGGCAACGAACGCAACAAGGTATCGGGCGAGTTCCCTATGACGCTCCTCTCCTGTCCCCTTTTGCAGGCGCCCAAACTGATCTGCACCCTGAAACCCCCATCGCCCCGCCGCGTCTTCCCCAAGCGCGCACAAGGAATCGCCCATGACCCACTATGACCTCATCGTCATCGGCACCGGACCCGGCGGCTCCTCCCTGGCGCAGCGCGTCGCCGCCTCCGGCAAGCAGGTCCTGCTGCTGGAACGCGGCGACTACCTGCCCCGCGAGCAAGCCAACTGGGACTCCCAAACCGTGTTCGTAGACGGCAAGTACCAAGCCAAGGAAACCTGGTTCGGCAAGGACGGCACGGAGTTCCACCCCGGCCTGCACTACTTCGTCGGCGGCAACTCCAAGGTGTACGGCGCAGCCCTGTTTCGCCTGCGCGAGCGCGACTTCGACGCCATCCAGCACAAGGATGGCCTCTCCCCCGAGTGGCCGCTGAAATACGCCGACTACAAGCCGTACTACGACCAGGCCGAGGCGCTGTTCCACGTCCACGGCGCGCGCGGCGAGGACCCGCTGGAGCCGCCGACCGACAGCCCCTACCCCTACCCCGCCGTCTCGCACGAGCCGCGCATCCAGCAGCTCAGCGAGAGCTTCGCCGCCGAGGGCTTGCACCCCTTCCACCTGCCGCTCGGCATCAAGCTCGACGAGAAGGACGGCAAGCCCACCCCCACCAGCATCTGCATCCGCTGCGACGCGTTCGACGGCTTCCCCTGCCTGCTCAACGGCAAGGCGGACGCCCAGGTGATGTGCGTGGACCCGGCGCTCGCCGCCTATCCAAACCTGACGTTAATGACCCAGTCCTACGTCTCCCGCCTGGAAACCGACCCGGCGGGCCGCACCGTCACCGGCGTGCACGTCACCCGCACAGGCGTCGCCGGCGCGTCGGAGGCGCGCTACACGGCGGACATCGTGGTGGCGGCGTGCGGCGCGCTGTCCTCCGCCCTGCTGCTGCTGCGCTCCGCCAGCGACGCCCACCCGAACGGCCTGGCCAACGGCTCGGGCCAGGTCGGGCGCAACTACATGCGGCACAACCAGTCGGTGCTGATGGCGCTGATGCGCCAGCCCAACACCACGGTGTTCCAGAAAACGCTGGCGCTCACCGACTACTACTTCGGCGCCGACGACTACGAGTACCCGCTCGGCCTGATCCAGATGTGCGCCACCTCCCACGCCGACCAGATCAAGGGCGAATCGCTGCCGTCCTGGCTGGAATGGCTGCCGCAGATGCCGTTCGACCAGATGGCCCGGCACTCGATGGATTTCTGGCTCTCCTCCGAGGACGTGCCGCTGGCCGAGAACCGCATCCACTACAAGGACGGTCAAGTGCGGCTGGACGTGACGGAAACCAACCTGGAGGCGCACCGCCGGCTGAAGCAGAAGCTGGAGCATCACATGGGCAACGCCGGGTCGCACCCGATCCTGGTGGAGCGCAGCCTCTACCTCGGCAAGGACATCCCGATCAGCGGCACCGCGCACCAGGCCGGCACGCTGCGCTTCGGCGCCGACCCGGCCACCTCCGTGCTGGACCTGCACTGCAAGGCGCACGAGCTGGACAACCTCTACGTCACCGACGCCAGCTTCTTCCCCTCCATCGGCTCGGTGAACCCGACGCTGACCATCATCGCCAACGCGCTGCGCGTGGCCGACCACCTGGTGCAGAGGCTCGCGGCATGAATCCCCTGGCCGCCTTCGCGATCCGCTATCTGCTCGTCAGCCTGTTCTTCCCGTTCTCGGCGCTGGACAAGGTCATCAACTTCGACGGTGCGGTGAAGCAGGCGGAAACCCTGCTGCCCGAGCCTGTCCCAGCCAAGGGCATGATCCTGGCCGGGCTGTTCGTGGAGGTGGTCATGCCGCTCGGCATCTTGACCGGAGTGGCGGACCGCCTGGCCGCCTTCGTCATGGCCGGCTACTGCGGTGCCACCGGCGTGCTGTTCAAGCAGTTCTGGCGCCCCGGCGACTTCTGGCGCCCGGGCGACAGCAAGGGGCGCGACCTGTTCTGGGATTGCATGAAGAACTTCTCCCTCGCCGGCGGCTTCCTGCTGCTGGCATTCGGCGGCAAGGGCTTCACCGTGCGTGATCTTGCAAAGCACCCGCTGGCGTCCTCCCAACCCTACAAGAGGCTGCGGACATGAGCGATCCCGGCGACAAGCCCAGCATCGGCTACTGGCACCTCTGGACCGACGAGCAGGGCACGAGCCACCAGCAGCGCTGCCAGCTCACCGAATGGGAGCTGAAAGGCGTTGGCGGCGCGGACCCGCAGTGGAACGACAAACAGCTCCGCGGCGAGGCCACCACCGTGTTCACCGTGCAGCCGGTCGGCTGGGTCGGCACCTGGCACGAGAACCCGGCGCCGCAATGGATCATCCCGATCTCCGGCCGCTGGTGGGTGGAGGCCATGGACGGCACCCGCGTCGAGATGGGACCCGGCGACCTCTCGCTCGGCGAGGACCAAGGCTGCAAGCAGGACGCGCAGGGCCGCCACGGCCATAGGTCGGGCACGGTCGGCGGCCAGCCGGCGGTGCTGATGACGGTGCAGCTCCACGTGCCGCCCGTCCACCGCCCCGGCCACTTCAAGTAGCGCCATGCCCGATTGGCTCGCCGAGCTTGACCCGCGTTTCAAGCCCCTGGCGCTGCCCAACGCCCCGCTGCTCACCTTAGGCGAGGGCTACGCCTGGCTCGAAGGCCCGGTGTGGTTCGCCGACGCCAACCAGCTGCTGGTCAGCGACCTGCCCAACGACCGCATCCTGCGCTGGACCGAGGACGGCGGCGTGTCGGTGTTCCGCCAGCCGTCCAACTTCGCCAACGGCCACGCCCGGGACAGGCAAGGCCGCCTGGTCGGCTGCTCCCACCACGGCCGCAGCATCGTCCGCACCGAGCTGGACGGCAGCCTCACCACCCTGGCCGACCGTTTCGAGGGCCGGCGCTTGAACGGCCCGAACGACCTGGTGGTGGCCAGCGACGGCGGCATCTGGTTCAGCGACCCGCATTACGGCGGCAACACCGACTACGAGGGCGGCAAGCACGCGCCGGAGTTGCCCCCCACGCTCTACCGCCTCGACCCGGACGGCGCCCTCGCCGTGGCGGCCGACGACTTCACCGGCCCGAACGGGCTGTGCTTCTCGCCCGATGAGCGCCTGCTCTACGTCGCCGAAAGCGGCCGGCAGTTCGCCCCCGACCCGGTGCGGCACATCCGCGTGTTCGACCTGGCCGGCCACCGGCTGCAACGCGGGCGCGTGTTCCACGCCATCGAGCCGGGCTTCGCCGACGGGATGCGCTGCGACAGCGACGGCCGGGTCTGGAGCAGCGCCGGGGACGGGGTGCACTGCCTGGACCCGGACGGCACGCTGCTGGGCAAGATCCTGACCGGCGTCACCGTGTCCAACCTCTGCTTCGGCGGGCGCAACCGCTGCCGCCTCTTCCTCTGCGCCTCCCACAGCCTCATGGCGATCTACACCAACGTCCGCGGCGCGCAGCGCCCATGATGCAGGCCAGGAAGCTGCTGCGCGTGGAGCTGACCGTGGCGGACCTCGGCCGAGCGGAGGCGTTCTACGAGGCTGCCCTGGGCTTCGCCGCCATCAGCCGCAACGGGGCGGACCCGGCGCTGGCCGAGCTGCTCGGCGCGGACCACGTCATGCAGGCCGGGCTGCACCGCGGCGGCCAGACGCTGCTGCTGCAACGCTTCGAGCCGCCCGGCCAACCCTACCCGGCGGACGCCCTTAGCTGCGACCAGGCGTTCCAGCACATCGCCATCCCCACGGCGGACATGGCAGCCGCCTATGCCCGGCTGCATCCCTTCGCCCTCCCAGCCATCAGCCAAGGCGGCCCGCAGCGCCTGCCGCAGCGTTCCGGCGGCGCTGCCGCCTACAAGTTCCGCGACGGCGAGGGCCACCCGCTGGAGCTGCTGCGCTTCCCCGACGGCCATGACGACGGCATCGACCACTCCGCCCTCGTGGGGGCGGACGCCGAGCGCAGCATCGCCTTCTACCGGGACACGCTCGGCCTGCGCGTCGCCGCCCGCCAGCTCAATCACGGCCCGGAGCAGGACCGCCTGGACGGCCTGGACGGCGCGCGGGTGGAGGTGGTGGCCCTCGCCCCGCAGCAGGCCACGCCGCACGTCGAGCTGCTGGCCTACCAAGCCCCGCTGGTTCGCCCCGCGCCCCGGCTGCGCCCCTGCGACATCGCGGCGACCCGGCTCGTGCTGGAGACCGTCGGCCTGCCCGACGAGGCGGTGGCGC
>CAXTTH010000012.1:0-18375 GCA_964247035.1 uncultured Acetobacteraceae bacterium | reverse complement strand
GCCGACGCGTAGCCCCCAAGTCCACCAAACCGTCCACCAAACCGGGTCAATCCCAATCCCACACAGCTTCGGCGGCTTGGCCAAGGGCGTGTGCCACCATCCAAAGGGGCTCGCCGCGTCTATCTTCGGCATATCTAGGGTCAGGACCTATAAACCTGTTGACACGGCTCGGCGGCGTTTGATTGCAGGGTGGGCGGGAGGAGCCCGTCATGAGCGAGCAGTTTTGGCTGTCGGAGGTCCAAGTTGAACAGCTTGCGCCGTATTTTCCGCGCTCGCGTGGCAAGGAGCCGGTAGACGATCGCCGCGTGCTGAGCGGGATCATCCACGTGATCCGCAACGGCCTTCGCTGGTGCGACGCCCCGTCGGTCTATGGCTCGCACAAAACGCTCTACAACCGCCATGTCCGCTGGACCCGCAACGGCGTGTTCCAGCGCATCTTCACCGCCTTGGCGGAGCAGGCCGGGCCGCCGGAGCGGATCATCATCGACAGCATGCATCTCAAGGCACACCGCACGGCCGCGAGCCTGCTGCAGAAAAAGCGGGTCCACGCCGGATCGGACGCATCAAAGCAGGCTTGAACTCCAAGCTGCATGCGGTCTGCGACCGGCACGCCCGACCCATCATCCTGCTGCTGTCCCAAGGACAGATGAGCGACCACAAGGGTGCCGGGCTGCTGATCGACGCGCTGCCGCCCGCGCGCGAACTGATCGCCGACAGCGACGGGTTGCGCAGGCCTCGAAGACCTCGGCATCGCGCCCTGCATTCCGTCACGCAAGAACCGCAAGTATCCACACCCGCACGACCCGGCGCTTTACCGCCAGCGCCACCCGATCGAGAGCCTCTTCGCCAAGCTCAAGGACTGGCGCCGTATCGCAACCCAATACGACCGATGCGCCGACATCTTCATGGGCACTATTACCATCGCCGCCATTGTCATCCTCTGCCTCAGAAAATGAGTCCTGACCCTAAGTTGCGCGACCAGTGTTTGGCGGCCACGCTTGCGCCGCACGACATCAGGAGGCCACCTGCTCCGTCTGCTCGACACCGCCGGTGGCATCAGGTGCCGAGAAGGTAGGGGACGAAGAGGTCCTTCACGGTGAACCGCCGCCTGGTCAGGCCCTGCTCGTGATGGTAGCGCAGGATGGCGTCGAGCGCGGCGCGGTTGGCCTCTATGCCGTAGGGCCACCAGTCCTCGCCCAGGACAGCGCGGTCCTCCTCGATGCGCTTGGTCAGCCACGGCACCATCACGGCCATGTTGTTGAAGGTCATCCCTCGCACGAATTGCTCGACGGTGGCGTCCTTGGCGGCGCAGAAGCCCCGGTAGATTGCGCGGACGACCTCCGGATGCTCGTCGGCCAACTGCCTGCGGACCACCACAGTGTGCATGATCGGGAAGATGCCGGTGCGCCGGTAGTATTCACGCTCGGCCGCCTCATAGTCCTCGAACAAGCGCCCGACCTTCGGCGACCTTCGGAGCACGCATTCGGGGATGTCCGCGGAGATCAGGGCGTCGATCCCGCCTGACTCAAGCTTCCTGCCCAGGTCGTCACCCGGGGCGGCCCAGCTCACCTCGACATCGGCCGGGTGCGGCTGCGGCACGAAGTCGATCGGCTTCATGGGGAAGTCGATCCCGCCGACGATCCAGCGGCACTGGCTGGGCGTCACGCCATAGTCGTCCGACAGCATGCCTTTGGGCATCACCCCGGCGTCGTGGCCGTAGAGTGCTAACTCGCCGACCGTCTTGCCGGCGAGGTCCTCCGGCCGCCAAATGCCGCTCGCCTTGTTGACATAGATGGCCGAGTGCCGGAACGCGCGGTTCGGGAACACCGGAATGGCGAGGAACTCCGGGTCCACCTCCATGGCGCGCAGGAAGTAGGTCATGCCCAGCTCCGACACGTCGAACGCCCGGTGCCGGATCATCTGCTCGAAGATCTCGGGGACGGTGCGCGCAGTGTGAAAGCTGGCATCGACGCCATCGATCTTGACCGAGCCGTCGGCCAGTGCGCGCGTGCGGTCGTAGTTCCAGAAGGCGATGTCGAGTTTCAGGTTGCTCATGGTGCAGGCTCCTGCCCTTCGAGCCTGTCGGCCCTTGTTTGCGGCTGCCTAACCCGGAGAGCATGGGTCCCCATGCAGCCGGCAACCCCATTCCTATCATAAATGCGTTTACTACAGCACGGCCGCGGACGTCAGCGTAGAGACACGCTGTATGGGAACCGACACGCGCGCCCTGGAAGACCTGTTTGCCACCGCATCGCTCGGGGTGCCGGAGAACGCCGTGGGGTTCGTCCTCTGGCGTGTCGTTCATCGGTACGTGCGCGAGATCGACAGGGCTCTCGCACCACTCGACATCACGCACCTGCAGTTCACGACGTTGACCTTGGCAGCCTGGCTCGGCAGGTCCGGCGATCCCGTGACGCAAGGGGAGCTGGCCCGGTTCGGCAGCATTCACCCGATGCAGGTGTCGCTCATGCTGAAGGCCTTGGAGGGCAAGGCCATGGTCACACGGTTGCGGAGCCGGTCCGATGTCCGCGCCAAACACGTCGAACTCACGCGAGCAAGCTTGGAGACGCTGCATCGGGCACTGCCGATCGCCATTGACGTACAACAACGCTTGTTCGGCGATCAGGGCCGTCCGGGCGGCGCCCTGCTGGCTTCGCTCCAGGAAGTGGAACACGACCGTTCCCTAGGATAAGCGCGAGCATCTTCCGGGCCGCATTGTTCAAGGGACGTGGCCCGTCTGTCTGTGCTCGGCTTCGAGCACATCGACATACTTGGCCGCTAGGCCGTTACCCTATCCGCTGCGGTCGCCCTAGGAAACTCCGGCCCTTATACAATTTTGATGGGCCGTCACCTCGCCGTGGCCTCTATCGCGAGAATGATCATCATGTTGCCGGCGATCTTCGTAACTTTGGCGTGTACGGGGTCGTCGCTAAGCTGCCATGGAGCCGATCCCGCAACTCTGCGGCGAGTGCTGGCGAGATGGTCGCCATTATGGCATGGACATAGTCCTTCCGCGCAGCTTCAAGCACGCTTGCATCGATAACGATGCTGCGGACTGCCGCGTCATCGGACAGCGTGGTGAGGATGGCCTTACTCTCGAAATCTGCCATTGCTGAAGGGACGATGGTAACGTCTTCCAGAGCCGCTGCCATGTCGCGGTTCTATGCACTCACCCAATGACCTGCCTTGACGAGGTTGGTTGCCATTGCCGCGCCCACGCTGCCAATGCCGATAAAACCCACATCCATGGCAAGATTTCTCGGCTCAAGACACCGCTGCCGGCCGGCCTACACCTTGACGCCGCAGCTGGATGAGAACCGCGGCCACCGTATCTTCCACGCTTCCCCCCACGTCCACCTCGATCGCGTGCTCGTCCGCTGCCGGCTCCTCCAGCGTGGCCAGTTGGCTTTCCAGCAGGGCAGGCGGCATGAACTCGTGGTGGCGGCCATGGACATGCGCTTCCAGCACTTGCTGGATGCCATGCAGGTAGACGATCTGCACGCCGGGCTTGCCGTTGCCGATGCGCTCACGGTAGCTGCGGCGCAGGGCGGAGCAGGTGATGATGGCGTCTTGCCCGGCGCGCAATTGGGAGTCGATCCAGCGCGCGATGATGTCGAGCCACGGCCAGCGATCCTCGTCGCTCAGTGGAGTTCCGGCGGCCATCTTCTCCCGGTTGGCCACCGGATGCAGCCGATCGCCTTCTTGGAAAACCCAGCCGAGCTGACCTGCTACCCGCTCCGCCACCGTCGTCTTGCCGGAGCCGGAGACGCCCATCACGACGACCACGCGGCTCATCGCGTGAGCACCCGCACCCCGCCCGGATCGGCCACGAACACGCTGGTAGTGCGACCGATAAACAGCCCGGTCTCCATCACACCCACGATGGCCTGCAACTGGGTGTCCAGCGCGGCCGGGTCGGCGATGGGGGCCATGTGGCAATCCAGGATGAAGTTGCCGCCATCCGTGCGATAGGGCGCACCGGCAGCGTCCATGCGCAGGAATGGGTGGCCGCCCAAGGTCTCGACCCGGCCCGCGGTGGCTTCCCAGCCAAACGGCGTCACTTCGACAGGAATGAGCGAGTTCATTCCCAACCGGTCCACCAGCTTGCTGGCATCGACCACGATCACCAGCTTCGCGCTGGCTTGCGCCACCATCTTTTCCCGCAGCAAGGCTCCGCCTAAGCCCTTCACAAGGTTCAGCGAGCCCGCTGCCACCGCGTCTGCGCCATCAATGGTTATGTCGAGCCGGGTGCCGCGGCCCAGCTCCACCAGCGCGATGCCGCCCTCCCGCGCCTGCGCCGTACTGCGCTCCGAGGTCGGCACGGCCGTGATCTGCAAGCCGTTACGCACCCGCTCTATCAGCCGGGCGATGGCGAAGGCTGCCGTGGACCCGGTGCCCAGACCCACTGCCATCCCATCCTCGACCAACGCCGCTGCCGCCTCGGCCGCGTCGCGCTTCAAGCCGTCGTTCTGGTCAGTCATGCAGGGGCCGCCGCGGTGTCTGTGAACCAGTGCAGCCTGCCCACCGGGTGGACGCCAACAGCTGGCAAGGCTGCATCCTCGGCGAGCGCCCGGGCCAGGATATCCCGCTTGCCTGCTCCGGCTACCAGGAAAGCCACGTCGTGGCTGCTGTCCAGCACCGGATAAGTCAGCGTCAGCCGCGGCTCGGGCTTGGCGCCGATCACGGCGGCGGTCCAGGCGGTGCGCTCGCCCAGTACCGCCACGCCGGGGAACAGTGAAGCGGTGTGGCCATCCTCGCCCAGGCCGAGGAACATGATATCGAACAGCGGGCGCGCCGGATCCAGCGTGTCGGTGCCGTAGAATCGCTTGAGCGTGTCGGCGTAGTGAAGAGCGGCGTGCTCCGGATCGCCATCCGTCTGCCACGGGTGCACCTGCGCGTTCGGCAGGGGCACGTGGGACAGCAGCGCCTCGCGCGCCATGCGATAGTTGCTGTCCGGATGATCAGGCGGCACGAACCGCTCGTCGCCGAAGAAGACGTGGGTGCGGTCCCAGGGAAAGCGGCTGCGATATGGCTCCTGCGCCAGCAGCGTGTAGGTGGCCTTCGGGCTGGAGCCGCCGGACAGGCACCAGGCGAAGCGGCCCGGCGTCGCCAGCGCGCGCTCCAGCAGCCACCCGGCGGCGCGGCGCGCCACGGCGGCGCCATCGGCCTGCACATCCACGGTCCCGTTCATGCCAGCACGAATTGTTCGACGGCTTTGGCAAATCCTTCGTCCTCGTAGCTGTCGGTCAAGCCGTCCGCCGCCGCTTTCACCTCCTCGCTGGACTGGCCCATGGCGATGGCGAAGCCGCTCGGCTTGAACATCAGCACGTCGTTCGGCATGTCACCGATGGTGGCGATCTCCCCGGCGGGAATGCCCAGCGTGCGAGAGAGATAGCTCAGCACAAAGCCCTTGTTCGCCTCCGGATGCGTCACGTCCAGGTAGTAGGGCTGCGAACGCGCGGCGGAGGCAGTCTTGCCCAGCGCCTGCTGCACTGCTTTCTCGCAAGCAGCCACCTTGTCCAACTCGTCGCTGACGCCGGTGATCTTAACTGCCGCTTTCAGGTGCTCGTCGGTGAATGCCTTGACCACCTTGGGCGGGAAGCGGACGGTCTGCTGCTCCCGTTCCCGGTGCGGCGCGTCCATGTCGCGCACCAGCCACTCGTCGCCGGCATAGACCCACACGTCCAGCCCCCCTTGCCCGATCAGTTCCACGGCCTGCTTGGCCGCCGCCGGGTCGAGCGTGCGGCTCTCGATGATCGCCATGCCGGGCTTGACGAACAGGCCGCCGTTGAACCCGGCGATCGGCGTGGCGATGCGCAGCGGCTCGATCAACATGGCCATCCCCTTGGGCGGACGCCCGCTGGTCACGGCGAACTGGATGCCGCGCGCCGCCATGTCCTGCACGGCCTTCTGGGCGCGTTCGGTCAGCACCTTGTCCTTGGTGACCAGCGTGCCGTCCACGTCGGCCAGCAGCAGGCTGATCTTGTCGGGGCGGGGGCGCGGCATCGGCTTCTCCTAACCGGCTTGCGGCAGCACGAAACGGTCGATCGCCGCGGCCCAGCCGTCCTGCTCGTTGGAGGCGGTGTGCTGCTTGGCCTGCGCCGCCACTGGAGGAGGGGCGTTGCCCATCGCGATGCTGTGCCCGGCCACGCGGAACATCGGCACATCGTTCTGCTGGTCACCGATGGCGCAGACCTCGGCAATATCGACGCCATACCATTTGGCAAAGGCATGCGCCGCCGTTCCCTTGTCGGCGGAAGGGTTGGTCACATCCAGGTAGTATTGCTGGGACCGGTGCGCGTGCGCCGTGTCCCCGAGCACGCCTTGCAGCTCCGTCTCGCATTCCGCCAGCAGGTCGAACTGCGCCGAAGCTCCGACGACCTTGCCGCAGCGGGCCAGGAAAGGCGTGAAATCATCCACCACTGTTGGTTCGAAACGGACGGTGTGAAGTTCCTTGTGGACGTAATCACCAGCAATGTCCTTGATAACCCACTGGTTGCCGGCGAACAGCCAGGGAAACACGCCGTGTCGCTCGAACAGCGCCAGGCTGGATCGTACGGCGTCCTCCGGCACGAACAACTCCTCGATCACCTCGCCTTCCGGGCTCAGGATGGTGCCGCCATTAAAGCCGCCGAGCGGGCCGGTCAATCCAAGGTCCATGGTGAGGAAGGCCATGCCGCGCGGTGGCCGGCTGCTGACCAGCGCAAGGTGGACGCCGGCTTGACGCAGACGGTGCGCGGCGTCGATGGTCGCCGGCGTCAGCACCTTGTCGGTGGTGACCATGGTGCCGTCCACGTCCGACACGACGAGCTTGATCCCCATCAGCTAAGCTTGCGCCATTGCCGGCCGTCACGTGCCAGCAACTCGTCCGCTGCCTTGGGCCCATCAGTTCCCGCGGCATAGGGATGCACCGTGTCGTAGCCGTTGGCCACCGCATCCAGCACAGGCTGGGTACCCTTCCATCCGGCCTCGATGTTGTCGGCTCGGTTGAAGAGCGTGGGGTCGCCGATCAACACGTCATAGATCAGGGTTTCGTAACCGGTGGACGGCTTCAGGTCGAAGTAGTCCTCGTACTTGAAGTCCATCCGCACCGGCTCCAGCACGACGACCTGGCCGGGCTGCTTGGCGCTGAAGTACAGCGAAACTCCCTCATGCGGCTGCAAGTGCAGCATCAGCACGTTAGGAGACAGCTTATCGACGGGCGTGTCGCGGAACATCGCGAACGGCACCTGCTTAAAGTACACCGCGACTTCCGTCTTGCGGGCAGACATGTGCTTGCCGGTTCGCAGATAGAACGGCACGCCGGCCCATCGCCAATTGTCGATCAGCAGCTTGAGCGCCACGTAAGTCTCCACCTTGGAGTCGGGCGCAACGTCCGGCTCATCGACATATCCCTTGACCTCGCCCAACCCCTTCATCGACCCGGCGACATATTGCCCCCGCACCACGTTGCGCTCCACGTCTGTCACCGACATCGGATGGATCGCCTCGATCACCTTGGCCTTCTCGCCGCGGACGGCATCGGCGTCAAACGAGTTCGGCGGCTCCATGGCAATCATCGACATCAGCTGGAACATGTGATTCGGCACCATGTCCCGCAGCGCGCCAGTGACTTCGTAAAACTTGCCGCGCTTCTCCACGCCCACCGTTTCGGCCGCGGTGATCTCGACATAGTCGATATGGTCGCGGTTCCACAGCGGCTCGAAGAAGCCGTTGGCGAAGCGCAGCGCCATGATGTTCTGCACCGTTTCCTTGCCGAGGAAATGGTCAATCCGATAGATTTGCTTCTCGTCCAGTTGAGACAGAATGTCCGCGTTCAGCTCCTGCGCTGATTGCAGGTCGTGGCCGAACGGCTTCTCGATCACCACGCGGCGGAACGCGGTTGCAGTTTCTTTCGTCAGTCCCGCCTCGTGCAGCCTGTCGATGATGCCGCCGAAGAACCGATCCGCCACGGCGAGGTAGAACACCACGTTGGCGTCCTTCAGCGTGGCGGCCAGCGCATGGAAGGTGTCGGGCTTGGTGAAGTCCCCGGCCGTGTAGTGCAGCCGCTGCTCTAGCCAGCCCCACCACTCCGCATTCAGGCTGCTCTCGGCAAACTCGCCCCCGGCCGCCGGGGTGAAGCTTTGCATCATCGCCTTTTGCCGGCCCTGGAACTCGCTATCCGTGCCCTCGTCACGATCGACGCCCATGACAGAGAAACCGTCGTCTAGCAGCTTCGCGCCAGACAGGTTGTAGAGCGCCGGCATCAGCAGCCGCTTCGTCAGGTCGCCGTTGGCGCCGAAGATGACCAGGGTGCAGGCTGGCGCAGGACGGGCCGTCTTGGCCAGCGCCTCCGTGTTGCCGATGACGTGCGCGATCCCGTCCATGATTCAGGCCTTCGGTTCAACATGGCCGCCGAAGCCGAACCGCATGGCGGACAGCATCTTCTCGCCAAAGGTGTGGCTCTGGCGAGAGCGGAAGCGGGCGAACAAGGAAGCCGCCAGCACCGGTGCCGGCACCGCCTCTTCCACGGCCGCGTCGATCGTCCAACGGCCCTCGCCACTGTCCGATACGTCGCCGCTGAACTTCTCCAGCTTCTCGTCGGTCGCCAAGGCGGAGGCTGTCAGGTCCAGCAGCCAGGAGGACACCACGGAGCCGCGCCGCCACACCTCGGCGATGTCTCCCATGTTGAGGCTGAACCGCTCGTGCTCGGGCAGCTCATGGCTGTCCTTGTTCTTGAGGATGTCGAAGCCTTCGGCGTAGGCCTGCATCATCCCGTACTCGATGCCGTTGTGCACCATCTTGACGAAGTGGCCGGACCCGGCCGGGCCGCAGTGCAGGTAGCCTTGCTCCGCCGTCGGGTTGCGGCCCTCGCGGCCTGGCGTGCGGTCGATCTCGCCCATGCCCGGGGCTAGGGCGGACAGAATTGGGTCAAGGTACTTCACAGTGTCGTCCTCGCCGCCGATCATCATGCAGTAGCCGCGCTGCAACCCCCACACGCCGCCGGAGGTGCCCACGTCCACGTAGACGACGCCCTTCTCGCGCAACGCGGCAGCGCGGCGGATGTCATCCTTGTACATAGAGTTGCCGCCGTCGATGATGATGTCACCGCGCTGCATGATCTCGCCGAGAGCTTGCACCGCATCCTCGGTGATCTTGCCGGAAGGCAGCATGACCCAGACGATGCGCGGCGATTCCAGCTGCCGCACCATATCGGCCAGGCCGGTGGACTTGGCAGCGCCTTTCTCGGCGATGCCGTCCATGGCCTTTTCGCTGTTGTCATAGACCACGCATTGGTGGCCATGCTTCATCAGTCGAAGGCTGATATTGCCACCCATGCGGCCCAGGCCAATCACGCCGAGTTTCATGCTGATGCTCCTGATGTGTCGTCATCCAGGGGCTCTGCCCCTGTCCCCGGAAGGGGAGCGTTATCCCCTTCACCCCTCGTGCCGGGAGTGCAGGGAACGCCTGTCCTCTGCCGGGTCCAGGGCGGGGCCCTGGCCTAGACTGCCCCGCTGATGGCCGCTGCCAAAACCTTCAGCCCTGTCTCCAGGTCCCCCATGACGTGCACCCGCAGCGCGCGCCGGCCCCGCTCCGCCAGCACGTCGAAATCCCCGCGGGCTTGCGCCGCCTTGACCACGCCGAACGTGTAGCGCTCGCCCGGCACGGCCAGGTCCGCCTTGTCATCGGCGGTGATCTGGGTGAACACGCCGCTGTTCGGCCCGCCCTTGTAGGTTTGCCCGGTGGAGTGCAGGAACCGCGGCCCGAACTCCGCCACCGTGGCCACGTGCTTCGCGTCGCGGATTTTTGTCCGCAGCATCTGCAGCAGGGCAATGTGTTCCGGCGTACGTTCGACGTAGGCAAGCAGGGCGGCATAGTCCCCCGCACCCAGCCGGCCGAGATGCGCCTTCATCACCGCACCCAGGGTCGTGCCCGCCTTGCCCAGCTCCGCCGCGTTCTTCGCGTCGCTGAACAGCTGGATCGGGCCATCAGTCAGGAACGGGGATTCCTCCGGCAGCGCGCCGCTGTCGTTGTAGGCGCTGGTCAGCTTCTTGGTCTCGATCTTGCTGGCTTCCACGTCCGGCTGGTCGAACGGGTTGATGCCGATGATCGACCCGGCCACTGCCGTCGCGAACTCCCACAGGAAGAACATCTGGCCGAGTTGCAGCGTGTTGGCCAGCTCGACGCGGATGACGGGCTGCCCAGCCTTTTCCAGCGCCGTGATCGCTGCCTCCTGCGCCGGGTCCGGTGCGTCGCGCAGGTGAAGGTAGGCGAACACGCGGTCAGCGCCATAGAAGGACACGTCTGCCAGCGGCTCGGCATCGACGGGCACGATGCCCTGGCCACCCTTGCCGGTGCTTTCCGCCAGCAGCTGTTCCAGCCACGCGCCCACGTCGTGCAGCTGCGGCGAGGCCGCGATGGTCACCTTGTCCCGGCCGCGCGTGGCGGCGATGCCGAGCACGGTGCCGAGCTGCACGCCGGGGTTCTGCAACGGCGGCGTGCCGGCGGCGCAGGTGCGCACCATCAGGGCCGTGGATTGCAGGAACTGGGTCAGGTCCAGGCCCATGGCGGCGGCGGGAACGATGCCGAAGTTGGACAGGACGGAGTAGCGCCCGCCGATCGCCGGGTCGCCGTAGAAGATGCGGCGGAAGCCGTCCTGCTCGGCAACTTGCTGCATGTGCGAGTGCGGATCGGTGATGGCGACGAAGTGCTGCCCGGCCTTGTCTGCGCCGACCGCCTTCTTCATGGCCTCGAAGAAGTAGGCCTTCAGGATGTTCGGCTCCAGCGTGCCGCCGGACTTGCTGGACACGATCACCAGCGTGGTCGCCAGCGTCACCTTGGCCTCGAACGCCGCGACCTGCTGCGGGTCGGTGCTGTCCAGCACGTGCAGGGTGGGGAAGCCGCCGCGCCTGCCGAACGTCTCGGCCAGCACCTCCGGCCCGAGGCTGGAGCCGCCCATGCCGAGCAGCAGCACGTCGGTGAACTTGGCGGCCTGCACCTCGTCCTGGAACGCCTGCAGATGCTTGATGTCGGCCATGCGGTCGGCCACGACGTGCAGCCAGGCCAGCCATTTTCCCTCGTCCTTGCCGGTCCAGACCGACGCCTCGCCAGCCCAGAGATCGCGCAGCTTGCCGCTCTCGCGCCAGGCTTCGATGCTCTGGTCCACCGCTTGCTTCATCTCTGCCGGCAGGCTCGACGTCACGCTGGCCAGGGTGTCGTCCAGCATGGCGGTGCGCTTGGCAGCCACGGCGCCCAGCAGGTCGTCCGCCGCCTTGGCGAACTGCTTGACGCCATCCTCCACCAGGTCATGCGTCACCTTGTCGAGGTTGAGGCCCAGGCGCTTGGCGGCGCCCAGGATCTCCCGGGCATCTTCCAGGCCGACCGTCAGCGCTTCCTTGGCGTGGCCGTGGTCACGGAATGCGTCCATGGTCGCGGGGGGCAAGGTGTTGACCGTGTCGCGGCCGATCAGCTCCTCGACGTAGAGCACGTCGCTGTAGGCCTTGTCCTTGGTGCCCGTGCTGGCCCAGAGCAGCCGCTGCGGCATGGCGCCCGACGCTGCGAGGGTCTTCCAGCGGTCGCTCTCGCACAGCGACAAATAGTGCTGGTAGGCCAGCTTGGCGTTGGCGATGGCGACCTTGCCGCGCACCCGCTTGAGGTCCGCCACGTCCGTGCCGCCGACCTTCACCCGTTCGTCGATCTGCTTGTCGATCTGCGCGTCGATCCGGCTGACGAAGAAGCTGGCGACGCTGGCGACCCGGCTCACGTCGCCGCCGGCCGACTTGAAGTTTTCCAGCCCGGCGACGAACGCCTCAGCCACGTCCTTGTAGGCCTGCTGGCTGAACAGCAGCGTCACGTTGATGTTGATGCCGTCGCCGATCAGCGTCTTGATCGCCGGCGTGCCCTGGTCTGTGCCGGGCACCTTCACCATCAGGTTGTCGCGCCCGACCATCTTCCACAGCCGCCGCGCCTCAGCCACCGTGTCTTCGGTGCGCAGCGCGAGGTAGGGCGAGACTTCGAGCGAGACGTAGCCATCGACCTTGTTGGTCGCGTCATACACCGGGCGCAGCAGGTCGGCCGCGCGCCGGATGTCCTCGATGGCCAGGCTCTCGTAGATCGATTGCGCGTCCACGTCGCCGTGCGCCGCCAGCTCCTTGAACCCGGCGTCGTAGTTGCTGCCGTGGCCCATCGCCTTCTCGAAGATGGACGGGTTGGAGGTCATGCCCTTCAACCCGTCCCGCTCGATCATCTCCTGCAGCTTGCCCTCGGCGAGGAACTTGCGCTCGATGAAGTCCAGCCAGGGGGACTGGCCCAGTTGCTCCAGCGACTTGAGCGGGTTGGCCGTCTCTGCTTGCATGTCCATGGTGGGGTTCCTTTAACGCTTGGCTTGCGTGCGGGCGGCGTCCAGCACCGCCTCGGGCGTGAAGCCGAACTGCTTTTGCAGCGCCGCCAACGGCGCGGACAAGCCGAAGCTGTGCATGCCGATCGTGACGCCGCCCCAACCGACATAGCGGTCCCAGCCGATCGTGGCGGCCATCTCCACCGCCAACCGGCCCTTGACGGAAGGCGGCAGCACCTCGTCCCGGTAGGCTTGGTCCTGCGCCTCGAACAGCTCCCAGCAGGGCATCGACACCACGCGGGCCTTGATCCCCTCCGCCTTGAGCGTCTCGTAAGCGCCCATGCAGAGCGAGACCTCGGAGCCGGTGCCCATCAGGATCACCGCGGGCGGGCCGTCGCAATCGGCGAGCACGTAGGCCCCGCGCGCCAGGCCCGAAGCCGGCGCATACTTGGCGCGGTCGATCGTCGGCAGCGCCTGCCGGCTGAGGCTCAGGCAGGCAGGACGGTCCTCCAGGTGCATCACCACGCGCCAGGCTTCCGCGACCTCGTTGGCGTCCGCGGGCCGGAACACGTGCATGCCGGGGATGGCGCGCAGGGTGACCAGCTGCTCGATCGGCTGGTGGGTCGGCCCATCCTCGCCGACACCGATGCTGTCATGGGTGAAGATGTAGATCACCGGCAGCTCCATGATGGCGGAGAGCCGGATCGGCGCCTTCATGTAGTCCGAGAAGATCAGGAAGCCGCTGCCGTAAGCCCGCAGGCCGGACAGCGCGAGGCCGTTGCAGATCGACCCCATCGCGTGCTCGCGGATGCCGAAATGCAGGTTGCGCCCGCTGTAGTCATCCGCCTCGAACGACCCGGCGCCATCGAACGTCAGGTTGGACTTGGTGGAGGGCGCCAGGTCGGCCGCGCCGCCGACCATCCAGGGCACGTGCTTGGCGATCGCGTTCAGCACCTTCTGCGAGGAATCGCGCGAGGCGATGCCCTTCTCGTCTGCCGGGAACACCGGGATTTCGCTGTCCCAGCCCTCCGGCAATTCGTGACGATCAATCATCTCGATCTCGCGGGCGAGGTCAGGATACTGCTCGCGATAGCGCGTCAGCAGGTCCATCCATCCGTGCCGGGCCGCCTCGCCGCGCTTGCCCATCACCTCGGCGAAACGCTGGTGCACCCCGTCTGGCACCAGGAACTGCGAGTCTTCCGGCCAGCCATAGCTGCGCTTGGCGCCGCGAATCTCCTCGTCGCCCAGCGGCTCGCCGTGCGCCGCTTTCGTGCCGGCCTTCTTGGGTGCGCCGAAGCCGATAATGCTGTGCACCACGATGATGGTCGGGCCAGCGGTGTAAGCCTTGGCCTGGTCCAGCGCGCCCGCTACCGCCGCCGTATCGTTGGCGTCCGGCAGGTGAATGACGTTCCAGCCCATCGCCCCCAGCCGCGCACCCACGTCATCGCTGAACGCGAGGCTGGTGGCGCCCTCAATGGTGATGTGGTTGCTATCGTAAATCCAAGTCAGGTTGCCGAGCTTAAGATGCCCGGCGATCGAGGCGGCCTCGTTCGACACGCCCTCCATCATGCAGCCATCGCCGCACAGCGCATACACGTGGTAGTCGAACAGCGGGAAGCCGGGCTTGTTGTAACGCTGGGCCATGTAGCGCTGCGCCATCGCCATGCCGACGCTGTTGGACACCCCCTGCGCCAGCGGCCCGGTCGTGGTCTCGACCCCTGCAGTGAACCGGTATTCCGGATGGCCCGGCGTCACGCTCGAAAGCTGGCGGAACTGCTTGATGTCCTCCAGCGAGACCGCATACGGCCCCTTGTCCGCGTGCTCCGGGTCGGAGGCGACCTGCGCCAAGTGCAGCAGGGAGTACAGCAGCATGGAGGCATGGCCGACCGAGAGCACGAAGCGGTCCCGGTTGGGCCAGTGCGGGTCCGCCGGGTCATAGCGCAGGGCGTGCTGCCATAGGGTGTAGCCGACCGGCGCCATGCCCATCGGCGTGCCGGGATGGCCGGATTTGGCCTTCTGCACCGCATCCATCGACAGCGTGCGGATCGTGTTGATGGCGATCTCGTCGATGCCGCCCTGCGGCAAGTTGGACGCGTGAGTGGAAACTGGCTGGTCCATCGCTTGATCCTATGTGTCGTCCGCTTGCGGCTGACCCTAGCCTAAAAACCGGAGCCAGCCATAGGTTCGCCATGCCTGGTTCATTGCGGGAATATTATTCCTTGCCGCAGGTAACACGTTCGTGAAACCCTGGCTGGGCAAGTCGGTGAAGACGATGGCTGACGCCAGCGTGGCAGGAGGCGATAAACGTGTCATGGCGCAGAGCCTGACCTTGCCGAGGCTGATGCGACGTCCGTCCATTCCCCACGGGCTGGGCACGTCGCGCCGGGCTGCTCTGGCGGTGATGGCTGTCGGCATTTTCCTGCTGTTTTGCATCGCGGCCGCGTCTGTCTGGCAGGCGGACGCCGACCAGCATAGCCTCAGCCGGAGCCAGGCGCTTCGCCAGCAGCTTGCCGCTGCAGGGGACATCCTGCTCGCCGTGCGGGAAGCGGAAGCCGGCCAACGCGGCTTCCTGCTGACCCTTGACCCCGCCTATCTCGTCCCGATGCTGCGGTCGGAGGCGGCGTTGCCGGATCAGTTGGCACGGATGGCCACCGCCCGCCCGTCCGACGAGCGCGTGATCCAGTTGCGCCAGATGATCGGCGCCAAGATGGCCGAGCTGCAACGCACGGTGGCGCTGGCGAAGGCCGGCCAGCTGGATGCAGCGCTTGCCGTGGTCCGGGACAACAGCGGCCTGGCCGAGATGCGCGTCATTCGCACGCTGGCCCTGGCCCTGGAGGCGGAGCTGGAAGCCATGCTGGCCAAACGGATGGCCGCGGTGAACCGAGGCGGCCAGCGCCTGGTCGGGATCGACGTCGCCGGCCTGGCCCTGCTGGCCCTGCTGGCCGGCCTGGCCGCAAATGGCGTCCGGCGCACCCTGGAAACGCTGCGGGAGGCGCAGCGCCTCACGTCGCAGGCATATGACATGCTGCAACGGAACAATGACCATCTGGATGAGACGGTCCGCGCCCGCACCGCGGCCTTGACGGCGGCGAACGAAGAAATCCAGCGCTTTGCCTACATCGTCTCCCACGATCTGCGGGCGCCGCTGGTCAACGTCATGGGGTTCACCGGTGAGCTGGAGCAGGCGGCGGCCACGCTGGCCGCCTACGCCGCCGCGGCTGACGCCCCCGCCGACGTGCGGGAGGCCGTGTCGGCGGACATTCCGGAGGCCTTGCGCTTCATCAAGTCCTCCACCGTCAAGATGGACGGGCTGATCAAGGCCATCCTGCACCTGTCCCGCGAGGGCCGCCGGGTGCTGGCGGCCGAGCGGCTGGACATGGATGCGGTGTTCGCCAGCATGGCCGACAGCATGGCGCACCAGGCGTCAAGCAGAGGCGCCGAGGTGGTGATCGGCCCGGTGCCGGACTTGGTGGGGGACCGGCTGGCCATGGAGCAGGTGTTCGGCAACGTGATCGACAACGCGCTGAAGTACCTCCAGCCCGGCCGCCCCGGCCTGGTCCGCATCGAGGGCCGCGAGGAGGCCGGGATGGCCCGCTTCGAGATCAGCGACAACGGCCGCGGCATCGCGCCCAAGGATTTCGAGCGCGTGTTCGAGCTGTTCCGCCGCGCCGGGGACCAGGCGGTGCCAGGGGACGGCATCGGCCTGGCGCACGTACGCGCCCTGCTGCGCCGGCTCGGCGGCACCATCGACTGCCGATCGACGCTGGGCGTCGGCACCACCTTCGTCATCTGCCTGCCCGCCATCGCCGCCGACGTCAAGGCTGCGGCATGATCGCCAACCCCGTCACCATCCTGCTGATCGAGGACGACCTGGGCCATGCCCGGCTGATCGAGAAGAACGTCCGCCGCGCCGGCGTCAACAACGCCATCGTGCCGCTCGTCGACGGGACCGCCGCGCTGGAGCACCTGTTCGGCGCCGATGCCGCCGGGCAGCGCCGGGTGCAGCTGCCCATGCTGGTGCTGCTGGACCTGAACCTGCCGGACATGAGCGGCACGGACATCCTGGCCCGCATCAAGGCGGACGACCTGCTGCGCCGTGCCCCGGTGATCGTGCTCACCACCACCGACGACAGCGTCGAGATACAGCGCTGCTACGATCTCGGCTGCAACGTGTACATCACCAAGCCGCTTGGGTACGAGAGCTTCGCCAACGCGATCCGGCAGCTTGGCTTGTTCCTGGCGGTGATGCAGGTGCCCGGGGAGCCGTGAGCGCGCCGCCGGCTGCCGTCCGCGTCCTTTACATCGACGACGACCCCGGCATCTGCCGGCTGGTGAGCCGCTACCTGCAACGCGAGGGGTTCGCCGTCGAGGTCGCGCACGATGCGGAGGCCGGGCTCGCAGCCGCCCGGGCGCGGCAGTTCGACGCCATCGCGCTCGACCACTACATGCCCGGCCGCGACGGGCTGGAGCTGCTGGCCGACCTGCGCGCCTTGCCGGACCCGGCGCCCGTCATCTTCGTGACCGCCGCCGAGGAGCCACGCATCGTCGTCTCCGCCCTGAAGGAAGGCGCGTTCGACTACGTGCTCAAGGACACCCAGGGCACCTACATGGAGTTCCTGTGCACCTCCCTGCGCCAATCGCAGCTGCAACTGCAGATGCGGCGGGAGCGGGAGACGGCGTTGCAGGAGCTGCAGGAGAGCCGCGACCGCCTGGAGCAGCTGGCCTCCCAGCAGGCGTTGCTGCTGCAGGAGGTCAATCACCGGGTCGCCAACAGCTTGCAGCTGATCGCCTCCCTCATCGACCTGCAAGGCCGCAAGATCGCCGACCGGGACGCGCGCGAAGCGTTGCAGCGGGCGCGGGAGCGGGTGGAGGCGGTCAGCCTGGTGCACCGCCGGCTCTACACCAGCAACGACGTCGAGTTCGTGGCGATGGACCAATACCTCGAAGGGTTGATCGGCGAGCTGCGCCGCGCCGTGGCGACGGAGGAGCGCCAGGGCCGCATCACCCTGGCGGCCGAGCCGATCCGGGTGGAAACCGACCGCGCCGTGTCGCTCGGCCTGATCGTGAACGAGCTGGTGACCAACGCGCTGAAATACGCCTACCCCGGCGGCAGCGGCGATATCCGGGTCGGCTTCGGCCGTGGCGGCGACACGATCCAGCTCGTGGTGGAGGATGACGGCGTCGGCTACAGCGAGGGGGCGGCGCCCAAGGGCAGCGGCCTTGGCTCCACCATCGTCAAGGCCATGGCGCGGACGGTGCGGGCCGTCGTCAAGATCGACAGCGACGGCGCGGGAACGCGGGTGGTGGTCAGCCTGGACGCTTGAGCGCTGCCAAGGTAGCCTCGCCGGCAGCGAAGCCGGTGCTGAATGCTGCCTGCAACAGGTAGCCGCCGGTTGGGGCCTCCCAGTCCAGCATCTCCCCGGCAGCGAAGACTCCGGGCCGAACTTGCCAGCCATCCAGTGCATCGAGCCGCAGCCCGCCCGCGGTGGAGATGGCGCGGTCCAGCCCCGTCGTGCCCGTCAGGCGCAGCGGCAGCGCCTTGATCGCCGCTGCCGGGTCCTCCAGTTGCCCGGCGCATTCCCGCAGCAGCGCTACGGACACCGGCGGCATTCCTGCGGCTTTGCGCAGGAAGGTGGACCATGACTGCGCCCGCCGGGGTGCGGCCAGCCGCCGGCGCAGTTCCGCCGCACCCAGGTCCGGCCGCAAATCCATCGTGGCGATCGCGCAACCCTCCGCGCCGATGGTGTCGCGCAGCGCAGCTCCGAGGGCGTAGAACGGGCCGCCTTCCACGCCGGCCGCCGTGAGGGTGGCCTCGCCCGGAACCCGGCGATCCTCGAAGCTGACGGCGATGCGCTTGAGCGGCGTGCCCGCATGCCGGGCCATGTGCGGGCTCCATGCAGCCGTGAAGCCGCAATTGGCCGGCTGGAACGGCGCGAGCAGCCCCGGCGGCAGGGCGGCAGCCCACGTGCCGTCCGAGCCGAGGCGTGGCCAGGACGCGCCGCCCAGCGCCAGCACCACGGGGCCGGGCGGGACGGTGGCCGCCGGGTCGAACCGGGGCG
>CAXTTH010000011.1:0-18862 GCA_964247035.1 uncultured Acetobacteraceae bacterium | reverse complement strand
CATGAGTGGGACGGGCAGACGCCGCTGGAGGAGACGCTCGGCGCGCTGGACGCGGCGGAGCAGGCGGCGCTGACCGCGGCGGACCGGGTGTGGCGCACCGTGCAGGGCCTGCTGCGCATCACCATGGGGCCGCGCCCGCCGGAGGCGCTGCCGGAGGCGCTGCTGGCGATCACCGGCGATGGCGACGAAGCCGCGTTCCGTGCCAAGGTGCAGGCGATGGCCGCGCAAGTGCGGTCGGTGTTCGAGGCACGGGTGGGAGCGGTCGGATGAGCGTGGCGATGGGCGACAAGGCCCCGGATTTCACCTTGCCCGCCAGCGGCGGCCGCACCGTCAGCAGCGCGGCGCTCCAGGGCCAGCCCTACCTGCTCTACTTCTATCCCAAGGCCGACACCCCCGGCTGCACCGTGCAGGCGACCGGCATGGAAGAGGCGCTGCCCGGGCTTGAGGACGTGACCGTGATCGGGGTCAGCCCGGACTCGATTAGGGCGATCGACAAGTTCGCCGCCAAGCACGGCCTGACCTTCCCGCTGGCCAGCGACGCAGACCACGCGGTGGCCGAGGCCTGGGGCACGTGGGTCGAGAAGAGCATGTATGGCAAGACCTATATGGGCATGGAACGCAGCTCCTTCCTGGTGGACGGCGGCGGCGTGGTGCGGCAGGCGTGGCGCAAGGTGAAGCCGGCGGAGCACGCGGGCCAGGTGCGGCAGGCGGTGCAGGCGCTGTGAGCGCACCCGGCGGCTCGCTGCCGAGGCTGGTCGGCCTCAACCACATCGCGCTCGAGGTCGGCGACGTGGACGCGGCGTTGGCCTTCTATGGGCGCATCTTCGCCATCACGCTGCGCGGCAGGGTGGAAGGAGCGGCCTTCATCGACATGGGCGACCAGTTCATCGCCTTGATGCAGGGGCTGGTCCGCGCGGCACCCGGCGAGCGCCATTTCGGCCTCGCCGTTGATGACCGCTCGGCCGTGCGGGCGCTTGCCGAAGCCGCCGGCGCCGAGATGCTGCCCGGACCATCGCTCGGTTTCCTCGACCCATGGGGCAACCGGGTGGAGGTGGTTGAATATGGCGACGTGCAGTTCACCAAGGCGGAGCAGGTGCTGCGCGGCATGAAGCTTGACCTGCGCAAGACCGCAAAAGCCCAGCGCGACCTGGCCGACAAAGGGCTCGCCTAACCCATTCAGGACGGATGCCGCCCATGACCCCAGCCGACATGCAGCGCGACGCCGGGCCCGCGCTGGCCCCCCGCACCGTGCGCCTCGCCGACTACCGCGTGCCCGACTACCTGATCGACCAGGTCGAACTCGACTTCGCGCTCGACCCGGCGGCCACCGTGGTCACCTCCCGCCTCAGCGTGCGGCGCAACCCGGCAGGCCAGGGCGGCCCGTTGCGGCTGGACGGCGAGCGGCTGGAGCTGCTCTCGGTGGCGCTGGACGGCGCGGCGCTGGGGCCGAACCGCTATGCCTGCACGGACGACTCGCTCACCATCGCCGACGTGCCGGAGGCGTTCACGCTCGAGATCGCCGTGCGCATCGCGCCGCAGGACAACACGGAACTGTCCGGGCTGTACGTCTCCGGCGGCAACTTCTTCACCCAGTGCGAGGCGGAGGGCTTCCGCCGCATCACCTACTTTCCCGACCGCCCGGACGTGATGGCGCGCTACGCCGTGACGCTGCACGCGGACGCCGCTGCCTGCCCGGTGCTGCTGTCCAACGGCAACCCGGACGGCGCCGGCGAGGCGGACGGCCGGCGCTGGGCGCGCTGGGTCGATCCGCATCCCAAGCCGGCCTACTTGTTCGCCGTGGTGGCCGGCGACCTGGTGGCCGTCACGGACAGCTTCACCACCCGCTCCGGCCGCCCGGTGTCGCTCGGCATCTACGTGCGCCGCGGCGACGAGGGCAGTTGCGGCCACGCGATGCGTTCCTTGAAGCTCAGCATGGCCTGGGACGAGGAGACGTTCGGCCTCGAATACGACCTGGACGTGTTCAACATCGCCGCCGTGTCGGACTTCAACATGGGCGCCATGGAGAACAAGGGCCTCAACGTGTTCAACACGCGATACGTGCTGGCGCGGCCGGACACGGCGACGGATGGCGACTACCAGGGCGTCGAGAGCGTGATCGCCCACGAGTATTTCCACAACTGGACCGGCAACCGCATCACCTGCCGCGACTGGTTCCAGCTCTCGCTCAAGGAGGGCCTGACGGTCTTCCGCGACCAGGAGTTCTCCGCCGACCAGGGCAGCCGCGCAGTCAAGCGCATCGGCGACGTGGCCGGGCTGCGGGCGGGGCAGTTCCGCGAGGACGCCGGGCCGCTGGCGCATCCGGTCCGCCCGGAAAGCTACATCGAGATCAACAACTTCTACACCGCCACCGTGTACCAGAAAGGCGCCGAGCTGGTGCGGATGATCCAGGCGATCATAGGCCCCGCCGCGTTCCGCCGCGGCATGGACCTCTACGTCGCCCGCCACGACAACCAGGCGGTGACGATCGAGGACTTCGTCGCTGCGATGCAGGACGCCTCCGGCACGGACCTGACGCATTTCAAGCTTTGGTACGGCACGCCGGGCACGCCGGAGGTTGCCGTGGCTGAGAGCCATGACCCGGCGGCGCAATCCTACACGCTCACCCTGCGGCAGAGCCTGCCCAGGCTGCCCGGCCATCCTCCGCTGAGCATCCCGGTCGCCATGGGCCTGCTGGCGCCAGACGGCGCAGCGTTGCCGACCCGGCTTGCCGGCGAGGCAGCCGGGCAGGATGGCACGCGCATCCTCGCCTTCACCCAGGCCGAGCAGAGCTTCGTGTTCACCCACGTGCCCGCTTGCCCCGTGCCATCGCTGCTGCGCGGCTTCTCGGCCCCCGTGAAGCTGTCCGGCCTGACGCCGGCGCAGCTGCGTTTCCTGGCGACCTTCGATTCCGACCCGTTCGTGCGGTGGGATTCGGGGCAGCAATACGCCACCGATGCGCTGCTGGGCTTGGTCGCGGCCGGCGTCACGGGGCCGCTCGACCCTGGCGTCATCGAGGCCGCCGCCGCCACCTTGGCCGGCGCCGATGCAGACCCGGCCTTTGCCGCCTGCGCGCTGGCCCTTCCCGGCGAGGCGCTGCTCGGCGACCAGATGGCCATCGTGGATGTCGATGGCGTCCACGCCGTGCGCCAGGCCGCGCGCCGCGAACTCGGCGGCGCGCTCACCGGCGCGTTGCGCGAGACGTACGATCGGCTGCATGCGCTCGGCGAAACCGGCATCGGCTTGGCCGCGATGGGCCGGCGCTCGCTGAAGAATGCGTGCCTTGCACTGCTGGCGGCGGCTGACGCGCCCGGCGCCATCAGGTCGGCCTACGCGCAGTTCCAGGCCGCAAGCACCATGACGGACGCGCTCGCAGCACTCGGCATCCTGGCGCAGGCCGACACAGCCGAGCGCCGGGCAGCGCTGGCTGCTTTCCATGCCCGCTGGCGGCATGACGAGCTGGTGCTCGATAAGTGGTTCGCCATCCAGGCCGGGTCCACGCTGCCAGGAACGCTCGCGGCTGTGCAGGGCTTGGCGCAGCATCCGGACTTCGACTGGGGGCCCAACCGGGTGCGCGCCTTGGTGGGGAGCTTTGCTGCCAACCGTGCGCAGTTCCATGCAGCGTCCGGCGCCGGTTACACGTTCCTGGCCGACACGATCCTGGCGCTTGATCCACGCAACAGCCAGGTCGCGGCGCGGATGGTGACGCCGCTCGGTGCGTGGCAGCGGCATGATGCGGGTCGGCAGTCGCACATGAGGGCCGAGTTGCAGCGCGTCCGCGACATGCCCGGCCTGAGCCGCGGCACGTTCGAGATGGTGTCGCGCAGCCTCGGCTAACCTGCGCGACGCCCGCGCTGCATCCGGCCGGGCCGGCAGTCAGCGGCCTGTCGCAGCATGTGGACGAGTTCCGAAGTTGGTGGACCGAACGATCCTGGCTGTTGATGAGCAGCAAAACCGTCAAAGACGGCAGCCTTGTCAAAGCTCTCGCGCCGCCGGCCGCCAGGGTTTGCTGGAACAGCTTGCCAAGCCTGGCAGAATCCGTATCGAGACGCCAGCGTGGCTTGCTCACGCAAGCGTGCGCCTGGCTGCGCCTGCTGCTTCTCCAAGCTTGTTGAAGCCGTTACCTTGACGCTGCATGAAGGCTCGGCCTCATTGCTGTCACATGGATAGGGCATGGAAGCGAACTGCCGCTTTCGGGCAAGAATCGCAATATCAGCGGGATGTCGGTAACGTCCACTTCAATCCCTGCCGCTGCCGGTTCGAATGATCAAGGAGACGCGACATCATGGCTGACTTCGTGACCTGGAATGGCCGCCCGGACGACCCCGAACGAACGGCCTGGCATTGGGTTGAGGATGCGGACGGCTTGCGCCCATTGCTGTGGCGTGGCGACGACTGGCCGGAGAACGTGGACCGTGACGAATGGCAGGATGGATTCTCCGTGCTGAGCCCACGCGACCTGAGGCGGGCGCGATACCATGGCCCAGTCGTGGTGCCTCCACGCATCGCAGCACTGATTCGCCATCGCCTGCTTGGCACCGTGGCGTGAAGGTTCCCGCCCTTGCATCGCAACAGTTTAGCAGGCTCTTGATCGTATTTCATGCATTCGGCGGCAATCTGAACGAGAGATTTCGCTTTTAACGTTGTTTGCATAGCGTCATCGTGAGCTGCTCGTTAAGCCCACGCCAAACGTTAATAGTACGTTAATAACAGCACTTATTTGATCTCATTTGTAACTATTGATGTCAGTTGAACCGTCTGCTCTCCAAGACACCGATACAACCTCATACTGTGGGGGCAACGGCATCGCACGGTGCGCGACGCTGCATCAACAGGAGAGCGAGCATGACTTTTTGGTTTCCCAGCCCTGTCGCTGCTGAGGAAAGAACTTCAACCACGACCGTGCTGGCCGCCAACCCACGACTCGCCATGCATGATCGCCTGCCTCGATGGATGCAACCATTCCTGACTTGGCTGACAGCCCAGCCCGGGCCGGATGAGCCCGGACGGGACCGCTCGCCGTTACACTATGTTGCGACTGCTTCGTTGCAGGTTCTGGCAGGCGCCGCCCTGAGCATCGCAGCGTTGCGCTTCTGCGCTTTCCTGCTGCCGTTTGGCATGTTGCTCACCACCGCGGGCCTGGGTCTTTTGCAGGTCGTCGTGTTTCACCATTGCTCGCACGGCACGGTGTTCAAGGAACGCGAGACCAACGTGCGGGTCGGGCGTGTCATATCCGCCATTTTGCTGTTCAAGCACTTCGACCACTACAAGCATGAGCACATGCTGCACCACAGCAACAACAAGCTGCTGACCGAGGAGGACGAGTTTGCCGATTTCGTCTTCAACACATGCAAGCTGGAAGCTGGGGTGGCGCTGCCGGTGCTGCGCCGCCGGGTGCTGCAAGGGTTGGCGTCTCCCTTGTTCCATGCCGGTTTCCTGATCCGTCGGGTGAAGGCGGCCTGGCTGTCGAAGGATCGCGCCCACAACAGGATCGGCGTGTCGAGCTGGGGCGTGATGGCTGCATTGGCGTTGGCCACCGGGCATTGGCTCGGCTTCGTGCTGGCATGGGTTGTCCCAGTCACCGTGCTGTTGCAGACGGCGACGGTCGGGCGGATATTGTGTGAGCACAGCTTTCCCGACATCGACATCATCACTGCCCGGGGGCGCGACCTCACGTGCCACGCCACGTCCGGCGTCTTTCCTGGCGTGATGCCCCCGTCGGCGCTGGCGAAGTCGGCATCCGGCGCGCTGGCTTGGCTGGGTTGGTGGGCCAACATGCTCACCATCCAGGCATTCGTGCGCATCGTCGTGCTGGTGGGGGATGCGCCTTGCCATGACTATCACCATCGCAAGCCCGCCAGCCGGCGCTGGACGAACTACATCCAGGCCCGCCACAACGACAAGGAAGCCGGTTCCAAGACGTTCCAGACTGATTACTCGGAAACCTGGGGATTGTTCCGGGCCGTCGATGCGACGTTGGCGAGCTTGTCCCGCCTGCCGCTCGGCACGCCGTTCTAGCTTTTCGGTGTGCCCTGCGTCCGCCTTCGGGCTTCAAGCCCGGAGGCGGTCAGGCTGGCTCGTCGTATTCCCGGGTGATGTGCGCGGGAAGGATGATCCGGGCCTGGGTTCCGCCGCTGCGCCGCGCTTCGGTGACGAGAACGCCGTCATGGGCTTCCAAGATGCGGCGCGCAGCGGACAGCCGGTCGCTGCCAAGCTCGTGCAGCGGAGGGCATGGCTGCGCGGTGTCGTTCGAGATGATGGACTCGAGAACGTGGGCCGCCGCGATCTCAGTCGCACAGCTTACCAGTATCTCCACGGCGCCGTCTCCCCGCCGGGTTGCGGACAGCTTCACGGCTGAGCGAGGCAAGGCCCGGGCCAGCGAGTCGCCCACGATCGCTTGTATCGCCCGATGCATGCTCTCGCGGTCAGCGCAGATCGACACGTTGCGCCGGGGCAGGCTGACATCGAGCTCGACATCGCTCTTGACGCTGACCGGGTAGCTCGACCGAAACACCCGCCGCATGACTTCGCCAAGGTCGATCCACTGGACATCCGGCAGGGCGAACTGCTCGATGGGGCTTGCCAGGCGGGCGGCGTCGTCGGCCAGGCATAGGAGTTCGCGGGAGTAGGCGGCGAGCTGCTGCGCCGTGGCGCGGAGCTGCTCCGCCCCGGACGCGCCATCGAGCTGCGGCGCCAGGGCAGCCACCAGGCTGGCCATCGACTCGGCCGGAACCTTGATCTGCTGCGACAACGCCTTGAGGGAGCGGGCCTGGCTGCGGGTCGCCTCCTCGGCGGCCTGCTTGGCCTGGCGCAGCTGCACCTCGGCGTATTTGCGGTACATCACGTCAAGGTAGACGGTGAGCGCCGCTTCGATGAGTTCCTGGTCGCCGGAGACGAAGGCGCGGGTCACGTTGCCTTCGGAGCGGTTGCCCATCACGAGCGCGTGCCCGCTCGACTTGTCATAGGCCCAGAGCACGAACGGCAGGTGCAACACGTCGAGCAGGCCAGGCGGCGGCCGGTCGAAGCGCAGGGAGCTGGTGAAGAAGAAGCTCGGCGGGTTGGGAACCGTCACCGGCTGGTCCGCCTCGACGTTCGTTCCCCCGATGGCGTGGGCCACGAGAAAGCGAGCGCTGCCGAGCGGCTCTTCCCGCAGCAAGGCCGCGCGGTCGCAAAGCGCATTCTCGACGATGACCTGCAGCACGGCCCCTCCAACGTCGTGCATCGCCTGGCTGGGCTCTGCGAGGAGGTAGGCTTCCCGCACGAGCCGCACGACTGTCCGGCTGCGCCGCGCCTCCAGGAAGGCTTGGCTTTGCTCCTCCTGCAGGCGCAGCAGGCGGCCGCCCAGGTCGTTGCATTCGTTGCGGTAGTACTGCAGCTCGCGGTCCTGGGGATTGCCGATGCCAAGCCGGTCGCTCACGCTCAGTCAACCCGCAGCAGGGCGAGCACGCCGGTCCAGTCCAGCGGGCGGCTGTAGCCCTCGAATGGGGCGATCTCGACTCCCGAGTAAAAGCCCAGCAAGGGGAAGGACAGGTCCAAGGACTGCATGACAAGTTCCGCCTCCTCCTGCAATGCGCCGCTGCGGGCGCTGGCTCTGCCGGCGCAGTCTATGTAGAGACCCAGGATCGGCTTAGTTGATATGCATCTGTCCCGCAATGCAGTTGCGCCGTCGCGGACCGATTGCAGCATGAGCGAGTTGTCCCGCGCCATGATCTGGACGGTCGTGCCCTGGCGAAAATCCGGCTCGAACAAGGTGATGGAACCGCTCGCCCGGTTGGCGCCCAGGATCAGCCGGTTGACGTAGGTGTTCTCGTCATAAGGCGCGAAGGGATCGCCATGCTTCTCGCCCAGGGTGGCGATGAGGGATATGTCAGTTCCGTCCGTGCTGCCGAGGCGCAACCCCAGCATGCGCTCGATGACCTCGATCGCCGGCTGGCCATCCAGCTCGAACACCTCGGCGCCGTCGATGCGGGTGATGTTCATGAAGCTGCTGACTGGGCGGCAGCCATGGAGCACGGTCGTCTCAGCCTTGACGGCGGGCGGGAACGCCAGCGCGATGGCGGCGTGCTTGCACACGCCGGCGCCGTCGAACACCCACCCGTCGGAGAAGTTCAGGTCGGTCAGCAACCCGCCGCCGATCAGGTTCACCTTCTTCCCATCAAGCCCGGCGTGGAACCCCTCAACGATCGCGCTCGCGTAGTGCAGTTGCCGCGGCGTGGTGGAGGCGACGCTGTCAAAGAACAGCAGCACCACCGCCCCGTCCGAGGCTTGGCTTGCCACCTTGCGCGCGAGCGCCGCGCCGGCCTGGCTCTCGCCATCGAGAAGGCCATGGGTCGTATGGACGTGCGGCACGATCGCAGATGCTTCGAAGGCGACAATGCCGAGTTCGAGGCCGCTGCAGCCAGTGCCGCCGCAGCCGATCGCCCCGGCCGCCGAGCCGCCGACGATCGGGATGGGGCCGAACTCCGATCGCAGGGCGGCAAAGGCGAGCGCAGGATCGTGCTTGCCGCCGCAGAACACGAGGAGGAGCACGGGCCGGACGCCCTCCAGCAACGTGCGGCACCGCTTCACCGCGATGGTGATGTCATAATGACTGGCGTATGCGACCTGGATCATCCGATGTCATTCATGAGCAGGATATCGGGCGGGCATGTGCATGGGGCAGCGATACCATGAAGCTGCGTAGCCTACACCTGCATTCGCAAGCCTGCACCATCGCAGGCATCACATGATACGGCGACGATTCGATTTTGGAGGCATCAGCTGCCGTCGTAGCTGCACTCCTCGCCGGTGCTGTCCCGGTAGAGCGTGACGCGGGCCAGGCCGGGCAAGCCTGCCGCCAAGCGCTGCCATATCCAGCTGCACAGCCCCTCCATCGTCGCCGGGCCGAGATCGGGCACGTGGTCCAGGAAGCGGTGGTCCAGGCCGTCGCGCACCTGGCCCAGCGCGCGGTCGAACAGCGCGTAGTCCAGCACCATTCGGCTGCCCGGCTCCGGCACGCCGCGGATGGTGACCCGGGCGCGGTAGCTGTGGCCGTGGATGCGGCGGCTGGGTTCGACGTCCACCGTGCGGTCCAGCGTGTGCGCGGCCTCGAACCGGAACTGCTTGCTCAACTCGTGCATCAGTCGATCCCGATGATCTTGTGGGTCTGCAAGCTCAGCCGCCATTGCGGGTGGCGCAGGCAGTAAGCGATGGCGGCACGGGTGTTGCCGGCGGCGGCCTCGCCATCCATCGGCTGCAGGAAGAAGCGCTCGAAGGCCATGCCGGCGAACTGCGCCGGGTCAAGGTCACGCTGCGGGTACACCAGCTTGATCTCCTGCCCGGCTTTGACTCGCAGCGGCGCGCCTGCCTTGGGGCTCACGCACAGCCAATCGACCCCGCTGGGCACCGGCTGCGTGCCATTGGTCTCCACCGCAACCCGGAAGCCGCGGGCATGGACCGCCGCCACGAGCGGCTCATCCAGCTGCAGCAGCGGCTCGCCCCCGGTGAACACGACCAAGCGGTGGTCGGCCCCGCCGGTCCAGCGTGCCTCAATATGGGCTGCCAACGCGTCCGCCGTCTGGAACCGGCCGCCATTCTGGCCATCCGTGCCGACGAAGTCCGTGTCGCAGAACTGGCATGTGGCGCCGGCCCGGTCGGCTTGCCGCCCCGTCCACAGGTTGCAGCCGGTGAACCGGGCGAACACCGCGGCGCGGCCAGCCTGCCCGCCTTCTCCCTGCAAGGTATGGAAGCACTCCTTGACCGAATAGGTCATGCACTCACTCCATCGGCTCGCGGCCGAATCTCCCTCGCCAAGCCCGCGGGAGCCGGATTAGGCTTGCCGCAAGGAAAAAAACAGGGGGGGAACCATGTCCGCCGTCACGGCCACGCCACGGCTCAAGGCCATCCAGCGCGCCGCCCTAGCCATGCTCGTGCTGGCCGGCGTGGTCAACTACATCGACCGCGCCACCCTGGCCGTCGCCAACCCGCTGATCCGTAGCGAGATGGGCCTGTCCATCGCCGACATGGGCTACCTGCTGTCGGCCTTCCTGTGGGCCTACGCCTTCGCGCAACTGCCCACGGGCGCCATGGTGGACAAGCTTGGGCCGCGGCTGCTGCTGACGGTCGGGCTGGCGCTGTGGTCGGCAGCGCAGCTGCTGGGCGGGCTGGTCGGCACGTTCGGTCAGTTCTTCGGCGCGCGGCTGCTGCTAGGCGTCGGCGAGGCGCCGCAGTTCCCCACCGGCGCCCGCGTGGCGCGGGACTGGTTCAACCCGCGCGACCGTGGGCTGGCCACGGGGGTGTTCAACTCCGCCTCCACCCTCGGCACCGCGATCTCCCTGCCGCTGCTGACCTTCCTGATGCTGACCTTCGGCTGGCGCTGGATGTTCGTCATCATGGGCGCGGCCGGGCTGCTGGTGGCGGCGCTGTGGTACGCAGCTTACCGCAACCCCCAGGATGTCGGGCTGACCGCGGCCGAGCAGGCCTACCGCACGGAAGGCGACCCGCCGGGCCAGCGCACGAGGGTTACGCTGGCGGAGTGGCGCCAGCTGTTCCGCTTCCGCACCACCTGGGGCATGATCCTGGGCTATTTCGGCACGATCTACCTGACCTGGATCTACACCGCCTGGCTGCCCGGCTATCTCGAGATCGAGCGGCACATGAGCGTCAAGCACACCGGCTACGCCGCCGCCATCCCGTTCGCCTGGGGCGTGGTGGGCGGGGTGCTGGGCGGCTACCTGGCAGACATCCTGGTGCGGCGCGGCGTCTCGCCCATGCGCAGCCGGCGATACCCGACGGCCGCGGCCCTGCTCGGCACGGCGGTGTTCACCTTGGCCGCCGCCTTCGTCGCCAGCAACGCGCTGGCCATCGCGTTCATCTCGGCGTCGCTGTTCCTGGTCTACATGGCCAGCACCTGCGCCTGGGCGCTGTCCTCGGTCGCCGCCCCCACCAACTGCACCGCATCCATCGGCGCGATGCAGAATTTCGGCGGCTATCTCGGCGGGGCGCTGGCGCCCACGGTCACGGGGCTGATCGTGCAGGGCACAGGCTCGTTCGCGGGGGCGCTGATGGTGGGCGCCGCGATCGGCGTCGCATCCGCGGCGTCCTACCTGTTCATCGTCAAGGACCCGATCACGGCGGAGGACCTTGGCGTGGCCGGGGTCCCGGAGTCCGAACGCGGGCTGACAGCGATGCACCCTTGACCACCTTGTGGCTTAGACGGTCAGCCCCGCCACCAGCGGCAGCGCCAGGCCGATGGCGCACGCCACGTCCAGCGCCAGCTTGACGCGGGGCAGGCTGGCGCGCGCCCGGCTGGCGCGCAGCAGCCCGCGCGCAGCGCACCCCGCCACGCGGCCGAGCGCCCCCTGCCAGAATGCCCAGGTGTCCGGCAGCCAGTCATCCGTCAGGTTGAACGCGAACGCCAGCGCGGCCACGATCGACGCCCCGCCGGCATAGAGCGCCACGCCGAACCCGGCGCTTCGCCGCAGCCGGTCGCGACGCCCGGCCCAGGACAGCGCCGCCGCCAGCGTCAGCGCCAGGCATGCCAGCAGCACCTGGCCCGCCGGGTGGGGGCCGTACGCGATGTCAGCCTCCGCCACCACGGCGCGCAGCGGAGGGATGCGGGTGGCCAGGGCATACCAGGCGTATTCCAGGCCCACCGTCAGCGCCGCAGCACCCAGGCTCAGGGCCAGCAGCGGCAGCGGTTCGCGGTCCGGGCCGGACGGCAGCAGCCGCCAGCCGGCCAGCCAGAGGAACAGCCCGGCGACCAGCGTTGCCCCGGCCACGTCCGCCTTGGATTGCAGGAAGTAATGCAGCAGGGCGATCACGGCCAAGCCATGGACCAGCCGATGCAGCCGCTTCCAGGCCGCCCCGAGCCGGCGCAGCGCGCGGTCGGTCGATGTGACGCCGAGCACGGCCAGCCCGACCAGCGCCACCAAGCCGGCCTCCAGGTAAAAGCGCCGCAGGATCTCGGCGGAGACGGCCTGCATGTGCCAGCCTTGGTCCCAGCTGTAGAGCGCCACATGCACCAGTGCATAGAACAGCGCAGCAAGCCCCACCTGGCGGCGCACCAGCACGAGGCGGGGCCATTGGAACAGCGCCCGCGCCGGCGTCACCAGCAGGCCCAGCAGCAGGAAGCGGATCGACCACAGCCCGGTCTGGTGGATCGCCTCGGTGATCGGGCGGGCGCCGAAGCGATGGGCCAGCAGGGCGTAGGCGATCCAGGCGGCCGGCGCCGCCTCCAGCAGCAGGGCCGCTGCCTTCAGCCAGGAGGTCCGGCCCGACCGGTCATGCCAAGGCCAGGGCGTTGCGTGCACCGGCCGGGCCACGCGGCGCTCGCGGGCAGGCGCAGTCGCGCTCACCGCTTGTCGCCCGACACGTGCTGGAAGCCGTCGGGCGGGATGAACGCCGCCGGGTCCTGCGCGCCGTAGCTGACCGCCACGGCTTCCAGCAGCACATGCTCGCCATGGCTGGCGCGCAGCATGACGCCGTCCGCGGTCAGGCACAGCACGGTGTCCCGCCCGCCGGCGTCGGCCGTCTGCCAGTTGGTGCAGGGCAGCCCGGCCACGCTGCCGGAACCCTGCTGCGTGTAGGTCCCGGGCAACCCCGGATCGGCGGAAGGCACGTCCAGCACCGCCCGGTCGGCTGGCTTCACGACGGCCATGCGCTTGGCCCGGTAATCCACGATCATGTAGATTCCAGGCGTTGGCGGGTCCACCCGCAGCCGCCCCGCGCTGACCGACCAGCGATTGCGCTGCATCAGCGCCGGAGCCTGCGACGAGGTTTGCAGCAAGCGGTAGGTCACGTCCACGTCGCGCTGCGGCATGGTCGGGGGGCGCTCAGCCGCGGCGGCAGGCGCCACGAGCAGAACGGACACGGCCAACCAGCGGATCACCGGCCCCCCATCAACGGCAGGCGGAAAAACTGGTCCGGCGTCCGGAACGCCGCGGGGTCAACCGGGCCGCGCGTGACGGCCGTGGCCACCGCGCTGCCGGGCCGCCCATCGAACGACCCCTCCGCCCGCAGCACGATGCCGTCCGCCGTCACGCAGCCTACGCCGTCTACGTGGCGGGCCTTGATCGTCCAGTCCGTGCATTCCATGCCGAGCACATGGGAGACGCCGCGCCGGGTGAAACGGGCGTCGCTGCCGGCGAGCAGCGCCTGCGGGTCCCCGTCGCGCAGCGGCAGCTCCAAGACGGCGGACTGGCCCGGGAAGACGATGTCCGCCACCCGGCGCTGCAAATCCGTGATGGCATAGGCAGCGCCGCCTACCGGTTCGGCGCGCAGGCGTTGGCCCTGCGCATCCCATCGCAGCCGCACCCCACCCGGCGCACCCCCCGGTATCTGCTCCGCCGCCGCGCCGGACAGGTGGTAGATCGCGTCCACGTCCCCCTGCGGCACCAGCCGGGGCTGCGCTGACGCCAGGCCAGGCCACAGCAGCAGCGCCGCCGCCAGCCTCATGGCTGGGCCATCCGCCTGATCTCCGCCTCGATCGCCACCTCGTCAGCCTCCCAATGCGCCACCTCGTCCACCGCGGCGGCCAGGCGTTCCTTGTAGCGGTCCCGCGGCACGTCCTCGGTGCCGAATTGCTGCAGGTGGGTGGTCACGAACTGGGTGTCCAGCAGCCGGTAGCCGCCGAGCCGCAGCCGTGCCACCAGGTGCACCAGCGCCACCTTGGAGGCGTCCCGCGCCGTGCTGAACATGCTCTCCCCGAAGAACGCGGCACCCAGGCTCACGCCGTACAGCCCGCCCACCAGCGCGCCGTCCAGCCGGCATTCCATGCTGTGGGCGAACCCGGCGGCGTGCAGCTCGCCGAACAGCCGCTCGATGTCACGGTTGATCCAGGTCTCCTCCCGCTCCGGGCCGGGTGCGGCGCAGGCGGCGATCACGCCGGGGAAGTCCCCGTCGGCCGTCACCGCATAAGGGCCGCGCAGCACGGTGCGGAGCAGGCGCTTGGGCAGGTGGAACCGATCGAGCGGCAGCACGCCGCGGCGCTCAGGGTCCAGCCAGTAGAGCCGGGTGCCGCGCCGGGTCTCGGCCATGGGGAACAGCCCGGCACGGTAGGCGCGGAGCAGCAGGTCGGGCGTGACCTCCAGGGTGCGGCGGGACATGGCCGCAACGTAGCACGGCCGGCAGCCGGTCAGAACACCTGGCGGAAGATCACGAACAGCGACCCGG
This sequence comes from uncultured Acetobacteraceae bacterium, assembly GCA_964247035.1. Classification (GTDB taxonomy): domain Bacteria; phylum Pseudomonadota; class Alphaproteobacteria; order Acetobacterales; family Acetobacteraceae; genus LMUY01. The sequence continues at coordinate 4,714 of CAXTTH010000011.1, read as the reverse complement.
CGATCGCCATGGCGGCGGGCAGCGTCATCACCCAGGCCAGCGCCATGTTGCGCAGCGTGCCCCATTGCAGGCCGGACCCGTTGGCCGCCATCGTGCCGGCCACGCCGCTCGACAGCACGTGGGTGGTCGAGACGGGCAGGCCGTAGATGTCGGCCAGCCCGATCGTCGCCGCCGCCACGATCTCGGCCGAGGCGCCCTGGGCGTAGGTCAGGTGGGTCTTGCCGATCTTCTCGCCCACCGTGACCACGATGCGCTTCCAGCCCACCATGGTGCCCAAGCCGAGCGCCAGCGCCACCGTCACCTTCACCCAGGTCGGGATGTACCGTGTGCCCCGGTCCAACGCCGTGCGCAGCGCCTTGAGGCGGCCCATGTCCTCGTCGCTGTAGCCTTGCGGCTTGGCGCCCATCGTCCGGATCGCGTCGGAGGTGAGGAACATGTCGTTGCGGACGTTCTGCGTGGCCGCCGCCGGGATGGCCTTCAGCGTGCCGTTGGCCTGCACCTGGCGGGCGATGTCCCCCGTGAGCGTGGCGAGGGCCGCGCTCACCTCGGGCGTGTCGACCTGCTTGGTCTTCAGCGCCTCGCCCACCGTGTCGCGGGCCTTCTGCGCATCGGCGGGCGCGGCCCCGCCGGCGTGGGCCTGGAACACGCCCTGCGCCTCGTGCGTCGCCTGCACGAAGCCGGGCATGGCAGCGTCCGGGATGGCGCGGTTCAGCGCGTAGGCGGTGGGGGCGGCGCCGATCAGGATGAGCATGATGAGGCCCATGCCCTTCTGCCCGTCGTTGCTGCCATGGAAGAACGACACCGCGGTGCAGGTCAGAACCAGCAGGCCGCGGATCGGCGCGGGCGGCGGCTTGTTGCCTTCCGGCGCCTTGTACAGCGCCTTGGACTTGACCACGCGCTTCATCGCCAGCAGCAGCACGGCGGACAGGACGAAGCCGATCAACGGACTGAACAGCAGGGCCTTGAACACGTTGACCGCCTGTCCCCAGTCCACGCCGGAGGTCGCGCCGCCAGCCCCGCCGAGCAGCTGGTTGGCGACGCCGACACCCAGGATGGAGCCGATCAGGGCGTGGGACGAACTGTTGGGCAGGCCGAGCGCCCAGGTGCCGAGATTCCAGATGATGGCCGCGATCAGCAGGGCGAAGACCATCGCATAGCCGGCGCTGCTGCCCGCCTGCAGGATCAGCTCGACCGGCAGCAAGTTGACGATGGTGTAGGCCACCGCCCCGCTGGAGGTCAGCACGCCGAGGAAGTTGAACGTCCCGGACCAGACCACGGCGGCCATGGGCGGCATCGCGTGGGTGTAGATCACGGTCGCAACGGCGTTGGCCGTGTCGTGGAAACCGTTGACGAACTCGAAGCCCAGCGCGATCAGCAGGGCCAGGCCCAGCAACACCAGGGTGCCGATAGCGAGGTTATGCTCGCCGACCTCGTTGATGTCGGTCGCGATGTTGTACGCAGCATAGCCAAGCCCTGCGACCAGGACGAGAATGAAACCGATGGCTCCCGCCTTGTGGGTCTTGCCATCCATCTTCGGCCGGCTGGCCGACGTGCCGGCCAGCCTGTCCATCATCGTGTCAGACATACATCCCCCACGCCGCGCCTGCCTCGCACTTAGCCAACTTGCTTGGGGCGTGAGATGGCGTTTTCGTGACATTAACCGCCCGGCGCCGGGCTACACGTCCAGCGTGACCGCCACCGGCACGTGGTCGGACGTGCGCGGCCAATCCCTCGCCTCCTTCAGCACCGTGTGGCTGCGCAGGCCAGGCGCCAAGTCGGGCGTGACCCATACGTGGTCCAGCCGACGGCCGCGGTTTGACGAGCGCCAGTCCCGGTTGCGGTAGGACCACCAGGTGTAGAGCTTCTGCTCCGCCGGCACGAAGTGGCGCAGCGCGTCGTGCCACCCGGCGCGCATCCAGGCGGCCATGTGCTCCACCTCCACCGGCGTGTGGCTCACCACGTCCAGCAGCTGCCTGTGGCTCCACACGTCATGCTCCATGGGCGCGATGTTGAGGTCCCCCGCCAGCACGCCGCGGCGCAACCCGGGATGGGCTGCGAACCAGCTTGCGGCCTGCGACACGAAGGCGAGCTTGTGCGCGAACTTGGCGTTGACCGCCGGGTCCGCCACGTCACCCCCGGCCGGGACATAGAAGTTATGCAGCTCCAGGGGACCCGAAGGCAGGTCCAGCGTCACTTGCAGGTGCCGGCAGTCGCCCTTCCCGCACCAGTCCGGCGCCGCGCCGTCCACCATCATGGGAATGCGGGACAGGATGGCGACGCCGTTGTAGCCCTTCATGCCGCGCCGGGCGACGTGGGGGTAGCCCAGCGCGGGCGGCCCGGCGTCGGGGAATAGGTCGTCGGGCACCTTGGTCTCTTGCAGGCAGATCACGTCCGGGTCGAGCGCCTTCACCAGACGCTCCAGCAACGGCAGGCGCAGGCGGAGGGAGTTGATGTTCCAGGTCGCGATGCAGAGGGACGGCACGAACCGGGCTTGGCCCGGCGCTGCGGGCAGCGCAAGCGCCCAGCAGCCCAGGCATCGCTTTTGAGACGCGCGAACGTGATCGATTTTGTTACAAGCCTGCCGCAAAGCGGACACGGTCGGCTCATATGTCGTGCCCATGGCGATGGGCGATCCGTCCGTCCCAACCTTGTGCAGGAGTCAGTCATGAGCCCGAAGGCCAGTCTTCTGGTTGCTGTTCCGGTGGCGTTCGGCCTGCTTGCGGCCGCTACCCCGGCCAGCGCCCACTACTATGAGGGTGGCTATGGCTATCGCGGCGGATATGGACGCGGGTTTGGCGCAGGGCCGGCGATCGCCGGCGCCATCGTTGGGCTGGGCGTCGGCGCTGCCATCTCTGGCGCCTACGCACCGCGCTACTACGCCCCGCCGGCATACTACGCCCCGCCGCCGGTCGTCTACGCGCCTCCGCCGGTCTATTATGGCGCACCTGGCTATTACGGTGGCGGCCCTGGGTATGGCGGCCCCGGCTACTACCGCTAGGCAAAGGCGGGACCCTCTCCACCCTGGCAGAGGGGCCCGCTAGTCCGCGGCAGCGCTGACCGTGTTGGTTCGCAGCCGCACGGCGTCGCCGAACGAAGCCAATATGCTGCGGGACGCATCGTCCGTGGCCCAGTCATATTCAGGGTGCCATTGCACGCCCACTGCAAAGCCCCGCGCCGTCGTCACCCGCACAGCTTCAACCGTGCCATCCGGAGCAACGCCCTCCACCACGAGCCCAGTGGCCAAACGGTCCACGCCTTGGTTGTGCAGCGAGTTGATGGCAATCTCCATGCGGCCCGTGACCCGGTGCAGCCAGCCGCCCGGCGTCACGCTGACCGAGTGCGCCTTGCCGACCCGCACGCGGCTGTTCGGCTGCATGGGCGTTGAATGGTCCATCCGCCCCGGCAAGTCCTGGATGCGTTGGTGCAGGGAGCCGCCCAGCGCCACGTTCATCTCCTGCATGCCGCGGCAGATCGCCAGCAAGGGCAGGCCGGCGCGGATGGCGGCGCGAATCAGCGGCAAGGTCAGGCTGTCGCGCGCCGGGTCCTCCGGCGTGCCTTCGGCATGGGGCGGGCCGCCATACAGGCACGGCTGCACGTTGGAGCGGCTGCCGGTCAGGATGATGCCGTCCAGCCGGGACAGCAGCGTTGCCACGTTGCAGGCGTCCCCGCCAGCGGGCAGCAGCACCGGCACGGCGCCGACGACTTGGTCGGTCGCACGGATGTAGGTGTCGGAAGCGGCGTGGTTCGGCATCCCGAAGGTGCCGAAAAACTTGGTGCAACAAGATATCCCGACCAGCGCCTTCATGACGGGATAATGGTCAGCCAATGCGACATTTTGAAGTCAAATGTGCAGGTGCAACAAAGATCGTTGCGGGCTACTGGCTGTTGTTGCCGAAAAACTTCGGGTCGATGAAGGTGAACAACGATTGGTCGAACGTCCCGCCCAGATGCGGGTCGATCAGGCTGACGCGGGTCTGCTGCCGTTGCGCGTCCAGCACCACCCAGGACCGCAGCACCAGCGGCGCGTCGGCGAACACCAGCGTCAGCGAGCCTTCCGCAGGCGTCGCCGTGCGCAGCAGCGTCACCTGGAGCTGGCCGGGGTAGCGCGTCACCTGCGTGACGGTGATGTCGCCCGACAGCTTGAGGTTGTCCTGCAGCAGCAACCCAAGCGGCGTGCGGGTCAGCGGGATATTGCTGGTCTGGTTCAGCTTCGAGTCGTTGAACACCAGCAGGCCATGCCCGGCCACCAGCAGGAACGGCGCCGGCGCATCATACTGGAAACGCATCCGGCCTGGCCTTTGCAGCCAGGCGGTGCCGCCGCTGGTGCCGCCGTTGGGGGCGAGCTGCTCGAAGCGCGCCTTCAGCGTGTGGATGCCGTTCAGGTAGGCCTCCACGCGGGCGAGGTCCGCGCGGTCCTGCGGCGTCTGCGCCAGCTGGGCCTTGCCGGTGGCCGGGAGCAGCAGAAGGCAGAGCAGGGAAAGGAGAACGCGTCGGTTCATGCACCAGGAGTATGCCATTTTCACGCCGTCCCGGCTAGGGACCGACCCTGACGGGCTCGATGGCGACCGACTTCACCAGGGCCAGCACGGGCGCCCCCGGCGCCAGGCCGAGGCGCTCCACCGCGTCCGGCGTGACGCGGGACAGCAGGGCCGGGCCACCCAGCGCCACCTCCACCAGGGCCTCGTCGAGGGGCAGCCCGATCGAGGCGAAGCGC
>CAXTTH010000010.1:0-19206 GCA_964247035.1 uncultured Acetobacteraceae bacterium | reverse complement strand
AAATCCGTCGCAGCCGCGCCCTGGACCAAAACGGTTACAGCGCGGGGCAGTTGGTGTGAGTCCTAGTCTGGGCGTGAGGCCCCAGGGATGGAGCGGCCCATGCGGCACAGAGCGCCAACCTTCCTCGACCCAGCAAGCGCTGCTCAAGAGCCCGTTTGATAAAGCTGTTGCGACGGCCATCCGACGCGCCTTTCCTGCGCTCCGGTGCTCACGGCCCTCAATGGCCGCTCCGCTCCGCTGCTCGAGAAGCCACGCCGGGCGGCGCAAGGGCGCCTCTGGCTCGCCGCAGCGCATTCTCAAAAGGGCTCTAACAGGCTGCTGAAAAACACGGGGCAGTCCAAGTCGGGGCTTTGCCCCGAACCCCACCAGAGGATAGTCATCCTCTGGACACCTTACTATGAGGGGTAAAGGGGATAACTATCCCCTTTCGGGTGCAGGGCGGAGGTGGCCCAAGGTTCCGATCGCCTTCTTCAGGCGATTGGAAAGCCACCGGAGGGAGCGCCCTGCAAAGCAGACGATCAGAGTTTTTCAGCAGCCTGCTAAGCCATTTCCGACGCAGCCAGCTTCTTGCCTGTCGTCACCTGCTCCACCGCAGGTCGGCGCAACGGCCCTGCTGAGACAATCAATGGCGAACCTCTGGTTCGAGATACCGAGCCTAGGCGTTGCAGGGGTTCGCGTCGATTGTAGAGAAATGGCAGATCGGATTTCACCCCGTGAGCCTTTTTCTGGCGGCCTTAGGACGACTGTGGAGACCCCCGACGCATAAGTGGAGATCGGCTGCGCCATGCGGGGACTGACCACTCGCTGCTGGTCAGCGTCTCGGCTCTGGCCCTGCCCTGCTGGCAGGGAGCGAGCCTGGCAGCCGGGGCGCAATTCATGCTGCCCAAAGTGGTAACGGCCGCACCGCGGTTGCCGCGCACGGTGGGCTGAACGACTCGACAGCCGAAACCATCACCCCCGGGCAGCTGGTCAGGCGCAAAAGGAGAGACCCTTGAAGGTTCACACCGTTTCCGACCTTATTGTGGACACGTTAAACATGGCGGGCGTGGAACGCATTTACGGCGTGCCCGGCGACAGCCTGAATGGCATCACCGAGGCGCTGCGATCCCGTGGCGCTATCGAGTGGGTCCACATGCGCAATGAAGAGAGCGCCGCGTTCGCCGCTTCGGGGGAGGCGCACATGACCGGCAAGCTCGCCGTATGTGCCGGCTCCTGCGGGCCGGGCAACACGCACCTGATCAACGGGCTGTTCGACGCCCATCGCTCGCGGGTGCCAGTGCTCGCCATCGCGGCGCAGATACCCAGTGCCGAGATCGGCACCGGCTACTTTCAGGAGACGCACCCCGAGCTGCTGTTCCGCGAGTGCAGCCACTACTGCACGCTGGTGTCCAGCCCCAACCAATTGCCGCGCGCCATCGAGATCGCGATCCGCGCCGCCGTCGGCCAGCGTGGCGTCGCGGTCATCGTCATCCCCGGTGATGTCGCCATGCTGGCGGCCGAAGGGGTGGACGTGATGGCGGACACGCGGGCGCTGTTGCCGGCGCTCCCAGTGTCCCGGCCGGCCGACCCCGAGCTGGACGCGCTCGCCAAGCTGCTGAACGAGAGTGAAAAGATCACCCTGCTGTGCGGCCGCGGCTGCGCCGGCTCGCATGATCCGCTGATGCGGCTGGCGGAGGCGCTGAAGTCGCCCATCGTGCATGCCCTGGGCGGCAAGGAAAGCGTCGAGTGGGACAACCCCTACGACATTGGCATGACTGGGCTGATCGGCTTCACCTCGGGCTACCGGGCCATGATGGGCTGCGACGCCCTGCTGATGCTCGGCACCGACTTCCCGTACCGGCAGTTCTATCCCGCCCATGCCCGCATTGCCCAGGTGGACGTCCGGCCGGAGCAGCTTGGACGGCGCGCGAAGATCGAGCTGGGCGTCGTCGGCGACGTCGGCGCCACGACCGAGGCGCTGCTGCCGCGGCTCAAGGCGCGCACCGACCGCGCCTACCTCGACGATAGCCTGGCCCACTACAAGAAGGCGCGCGAAGACCTGGACGACCTTGCCGTGGGAACGCCCGGCCGCAAGCCGATCCACCCGCAATACTTGGCCCGCGTGCTGAACAACCACGCGCCGGATGATGCGGTGTTCACCTGCGACGTGGGGACGCCGACGATCTGGGCCGCGCGCTATTTGCACATGAACGGGCAGCGGCGGCTTATCGGTTCGTTCGTGCACGGCTCCATGGCCAATGCCATGCCGCACGCCATCGGGGCGCAGGCAAGCTTTCCCAACCGTCAGGTGATCTCGCTATCTGGCGATGGCGGTTTCGCCATGCTGATGGGCGACCTGTTGACGCTCCGCCAGTGCCGCCTGCCTGTGAAGGTCGTCATCTTCAACAACTCGACCCTGGGTTTCGTGCAGATGGAGATGCAGGCGGCCGGGCAGCTCGACTGGGGCGTCGACCTGCAGAACCCGGACTTCGCCGCGATGGCGCGAGCCGCCGGCCTGCACGGCGTGCGCGTCGAGGACCCGGCAGGCTTGGAGGCCGCCGTGGCCGACTTCCTGGCCCAGCCTGGCCCGGCGGTGCTCGATGTCGTCACCGCCACGCAGGAGCTGTCGATGCCGCCGCACATCGACCCGAAGCAGGTCGTGGGCTTCAGCCTCTACACGCTCAAGGCGGTGATGAGCGGGCGCGGCACCGAGCTGCTCGACATCGCCAAGACCAACCTGCTGCGCTGAGCCAGGGATTAGGGAAACCATCATGCGGATTGGCCTGTTCATCCCCTGCTACGTCGATGCCTTCCACCAGGACGTGGGAGTTGCCACGCTGGAGTTGCTGGAGCGGTTCGGCCTGGACGTGGAATATCCCTTCGACCAGACCTGCTGCGGCCAGCCGATGACCAATACGGGCTGCCACGCCGAGGCAGCTTCGACTGAGGCGTTGTTCGTCCGTAACTTCACCGGGTTCGACTTCGTGGTGTGCCCATCCGGAAGCTGCGTCCACCAGGTTCGCTACAACCTCGACGCCATCGAGCAGACCGAGGAGGTGAAGCGCGTGCGGTCGCGCACCTTCGAACTGGTGGAGTTCCTGCACGACATCCTGAAGGTGGAGGAGTTCCCCTGGGCGGAGTTCCGGCACAAGGTGTCCTACCACAGCAACTGCAACACGCTGCGCGGCCTGGGCCACGGGTCGGCGTCCGAGCTGAACGAGCCGTTCTTCTCCAAGCCGCTCGACCTGCTGCACAAGGTGCGCGGCCTTGAGCTGGTAGAGATGAAGCGGCCCGACGAGTGCTGCGGCTTCGGCGGCACATTCTGCGTGTTCGAGCCGAACGTGTCGGCCAAGATGGGCTACGACAAGGTGGCCGATCACGCCCAGGCCGGCGCCGAGTACGTCGTTTCGGCCGACAGTTCGTGCATGCTGCATCAGCAGGGCTGCTCCGAGCGCCTCGGTATCCCGCTCAAGTACATCCACATCGCCCAGGTGCTGAACGGAGCAACGGCATGAACGCGCTCACCCACAAGCCGGGCGATCCCGCCCCCTACCGCGATGGTCGCCGGCTGCAGCACGCCGAAGGTTCGTCCCGCCCGCTCCATATCCACGCGAGCGAGCCGGAGCCTGCGGGCGCCAAGGTGCACGGCAACCGCCCCATCGACCAGAACGAGGCTGCCGGCCGCTTCATCGCAGCCCCTGAGCATGAAAAGGGCCATGACGAGCGGCTGTGGGACCTGCGCCAGAAACGCGACACCCTGATGCACGGCATCCCCGAGTGGGAGCAGCTACGGGAGCTGGCCAGCGGGATCAAGGAGCATACGCTCACCCACCTCGGCAAATACCTCGAAGAATTCGAGGCCAACGCGCGGGCCAACGGCATCCACGTCCACTGGGCGCGCGACGGGGCCGAGCACAACCGGATCGTGCTGGGCATCCTGCGCGACCACGGCGCGAAGTCGCTGGTGAAAAGCAAGTCCATGCTGACCGAGGAGACGGGGTTCCGCCCCTTCATGGCTGCCTCCGGCATCGAGGTCACTGAGTGCGACCTGGGCGAGCGCATCCAGCAGCTTGGCGACGAGGCGCCCAGCCATATCGTCGTGCCCGCCGTGCACAAGCTGCGCACCGACGTAGCGCGGGTGTTCGCGGACAAGCTTGGCACGGACCCGGCTAACAGCGACGTGCACTACCTCGCCGAGCAGCAACGCGAGCACACCAGGCCGCTGTTCCTAGCCGCCGACGCCGGGCTGACCGGGGCCAACTTCGCGGTGGCCGAGACCGGCGGGTTCACCGTCTGCACCAACGAGGGCAACGCGGACCTGGCGTCCAACCTGCCCAAGCTGCACATCGCCTCGATCGGCATCGAAAAGGTCATTCCGCGCCTGGAGCACCTGGCGGTGTTCATCCGGCTGCTGTCGCGTTCCGCGCTGGGCTCGCCGATGACGCAATACACCTCGCACTTTCGCGGCCCGCGGGCGGGGGCAGAGATGCACATCGTGCTGACCGATAACGGCCGGTCAGCCCGTCTCGGGCTGGAGGAGTTCTGGACCTCGCTGAAGTGCATCCGGTGCGGCGCCTGCATGAACACCTGCCCGGTCTACCGGCGCAGCGGCGGCCTGAGCTACGGCGCCACCTATTCCGGGCCGATCGGGCTCATCATCGACCCCACGTTCAACCGGACGAAGTACAGCACGTTGCCGTTCTCCTCCACGCTGAACGGCAGCTGCACCAACGTCTGCCCGGTCAAGATCAACATCCACGAGCAGATCGCCGGGTGGCGCAAGGTGATGAGCGAGAACCACGAGCTGCCGTTCATCAAGAAGGCCTTGATGGCGGCGGCTGGCAACGTGCTGGCGCATCCGGCGACCTACCGCATCGCCATCAAGGCGGCGGACTCCGCGCTGAAGCATCTGCCGCGCTTTGCCATCTACAATCCGATCAACACATGGGGCTACAAGCGGGAGATGCCGCACCCGCCGGTGCAGACGTTCCACGACTGGTACAGCCGGGCGCGCGGCAAGCACGGCGAGAAGATGGGGAAGGCCCCATGAGCGGCAGCGATGCCAGCGCTGCTGAAGGCGACGTCAGCGCGCGCGACGACATCATGGCCAGCATCCGCCGGAACCTGCCGGAGCCGCCGCGCGAGCTGCCGGTGGTGCCGATGTTCGACGACATCGCGCACCCGGGCCTGGAGGAGTGGTTCAAGGACAACCTCGAGAAGATGGGCGGCGAGTGGCTGGATCGCCCACCTTTCGGCGACCCGCTCGCCCCCGTCCATGCCAAGATCGATGACGCCAAGGTGGTGGTCTCGATGGCGCCCGAGGTGCTCGGCACCCGCCCGATCGGCAGCCCCACGGACCCGCACAGCCTCGCCGACGTGGACTACGGCGTCGTGCGCTGCGCCTTCGCGGTCGCCGAGACCGGATCCGTCTGCCTCACTGAGGCAGAGCTTGGCACCAACGCCCTGGGCTACCTGCCGCAGCACCTGATCGTCCTGCTCGACCCCGCGGACATCGTGCTCAACATCCATCACGCCTATCACCGCCCGGAGTTCAAGCAGTCGCACTACGCCAGCTTCCACACCGGACCCTCCGCCACCGCCGACATCGAGGGCGTGCTGATCCACGGCGCACAGGGCGTGCGCTCGCTGTCGGTGCTGCTCCATCCGCGTGACGCCAAGCCGGTCGGCGACTGACCCGGCCTGCCGCGGCGAATGGCATTGCGGCTTCACTCCAACATCAGGTGCAATCATGGACAGTCCCATTCTCAACCAGCCCGGTCTGCACGGCGCGGAATTGCTCAACGACCCCGTGCAGAGCAAGGGCACGGCCTTCACCTTGGACGAGCGCCACGCGCTTGGCCTCGAGGGTCTGCTGCCGCATGCCGTCGAGACGCTCGACCGGCAGTTCGAGCGCGCCATGGGCCAGCTGGACAAGCAGCCCTCGGACCTCGCGCGCTACAACTACCTGACGGCCCTGCAAGACACCAACGAGACCCTGTTCTTTCGCGTTGTCATGTCCGACCCCAAGCGCTTCCTGCCCATCGTCTATGACCCCACTGTCGCCGAGGCCTGCCTGCAGTACGGCCACATCTACCGCCGGGCGCGCGGCATGTACATCAGCTTGGAGATGCGCGGGCACATCGCCGCGGTGTTGCGCAACTGGCCTACGCGTGACGTACGCTTCATCTGCGTCAGCTCCGGAGGGCGCATTCTGGGGCTTGGCGACATCGGTGTGAACGGCGCGCCGCTGCCGGTGGGCAAGCTGCAGCTCTACACCGCCTGCGCCGCGGTGCCGCCGGATTGCATGCTGCCGATCCTCATGGACATCGGCACCACCAACGCGCCCGACCGGGCCGATGCGCTCTACCTTGGGCTGCGCCAGCTCCCGCCGTCGCCTGACGAACTGGACAGCTTCGTCGAGGAATTCGTCCAGGCGGTGCAGGAGGTGTTCCCCGGCTGCTGCGTCCATTTCGAGGACTGGAAGGGCACGGACGCCCTACGCCTGCTGGACAGCTACAAGGACAAGGTTCTCTGCTACAACGACGACATCCAGGGCACGGCCAGCATCACCATAGCCGGGCTCACGACAGCCCTGCAAATCACGGGGGGGAAGCTTACCGACCAGCGCGTGCTGTTTCTGGGCGCCGGTTCGGCGGCACTGGGCATCGGCGGCATGATAGCCAAGGCCATGCACAATGACGGCCTGGGCGAGGAGGACGCGCGCAGCCGGATCACCATGTTCGACATCGAAGGCTTGATCGAGCCGTCGCGGAAGGATTTGAATCCCTGGCAAAAGCCGTTCGCCCACAGGGCGGACCCGTCCAGGGATTTCGTCAAGACCATAGAGGCAGTGAAGCCGACGATCCTGATCGGCGTCAGCACCGCCTTCGGCGCCTTCACGCAACAGGTCGTGGAAGCGATGTGCAAGCTGAACGACATCCCCATCATCTTCGCGCTGAGTAACCCGACCAACAAGGCCGAGTGCACGGCGGAGCAGGCCTACACCTGGTCGGACGGCAAGGCGCTGTTCGCCGCTGGCATCCAGTTTGCGGACGTCACGTACAAGGGTAAATCGTTCCACCCCGGCCAGGCGAACAACTTTTACATCTTCCCGGCGATCGGGCTTGCGACCTACTGCGCCAAGCCGAAGCGGCTCACCGATGAGTGCTTCATCGTCGCCGCCCAAGCCAGCGCCGACCAAGTGGGCGATGACCTGCGGGAAAAGGGCATGCTGTTCCCAGGTCAGGCAAACGTGCTGGAAGTGGAGGTGACCACGGCCGTGCGCATCGTGGAGTTCATGTTCGATCAGGGCCTGGCCACGGCTCCACGCCCGAAGGACATGCGCGCCTTCGTCGAAGGCCAGCTCTACAAGCCAAAGTACTGAGCGTCATGGCGACGGATGTTTCTGGCGCTTGCAGATTAGGCTGCGGGCCGGCAAGCGACCGGCTTCGAACGAGCGTCCGTCGGCCGTTCCGTCGGGAGGCAGCGCATCGGCCAGAGATGGAGGGGGCGCGATGACCTATACCATCGCCGCCGCTCTTCTACCGATCATTTTCGTCGTCGGTCTCGGTTACGCGGCTGCATGGGCCGACATAATCCCAAGCAGCGCGGCCGGGGTGTTCTCCAAGCTCGTTGTTGACTTCGCGCTGCCGTTGTCGCTGTTTCTGGCGGCTGCGAAATCCAAGCCGTCAGACTTGAGCAACTGGCGCTATTCCGTGGCCTTGCTTGCCGGGCTGCTCGGGACGTTCGTGATTGCGGCCCTGGTCGGCCGGTTGGTGTTCCGCAACGACCAGCGCGCCTCGGCGGTGCAGGGATTGGCGTGCTGCTTCCCGAACCTCGCCTATTGTGGACCGCCCGTCCTGGGGGCAGTGGTCGGACCAACCGGCATCTTGGCAGTGGTGATCGGCAACCTGATTCTGTCCGTCATCGTCTTGCCGCTCTCGCTGATCATCATTGGCGGCGATCCGGACAAAGCCGACAAGGCGCAAAGCAAGGGCGCACTGCTTCTGTCGAGCATACTCAGCGCGGTCAAGCAGCCCCTGGTCTGGCTCCCGGTTCTCGGCGTTGTGTTCGCATTCTCCAGGCTGCAGATGCCAGCCCTGCTTGCCTCCACCGTGAACGAGATCGGCTCAGCCTCAGGCGGCATGGCCTTGTTCAACCTCGGCTTGATGCTGGCGGCACTCCCGCTGCGCATCAGCCTGGAGGCGGTAACCAACGTGGCGATGAAGAACGTGCTGCAACCGGCACTGCTGCTGGGCGCGGCTTTCGCGCTCGGCATGCATGGCGCCCTTGCCAAGGAGGTGTTCCTTGTCGGTGTTCTGCCGTCCGCGACGCTTATCCCGGCGTTGGCGCATGCCGACAAGGCTTACGAGAAGCAAGCGCCGCTTACCGTCATGGCAAGCACCCTGTTCTCGATCGTCACAATCACCGTGGGGATCGCCATCGCCGAAAGGCTGCCATGAGGGCCGCGAGGAACCCCTCAAGGCCGTTCCGCCTCGTGCTGTTTTGACCCGGCGAGGCGACCGGCCTAGGGCGAGGCCCAGGGCAGAAGGCTGCCAGCGCGGAGCCTGGAAGCAGTGCGCCTGGCAGTAACCGGTCGCTCTCCGGCGGCAATCCTGCCGACGACTTGCAGGTCCCTGTCGGTCGGCGTGCGGGTCCGCATCCAGGACGTGCCAAAAACGCCATTCAAGTCAGGCTTGGGGCGGGCTGGCATCAGACGGCCGACTGGTCCTGCTGGCATGCGGCAGCAAGCCGCCGTGCTGCAGCCGGCCTGAGAGCTACAATGATCTTGACAGACACTCAGGATGCATCTGCTGAGCAAAGCCGCTGTTGCGCACGACAAGTGAGTTCCATTTTCACTGTCACAAATGACTGTACGACGCGACAAGTTCTGAGCGCCGCATCCCATGACAGTGAATGGGCGAGAGTTGCCCAGAAGGCAAGGATTGCGTCCACCCTTCTGTTGCTCTCCCTCATGTCCGGACAGGGCAAGGCTGAGGACCTGCCGCAGAGGGACACCACTTGGTTCAACCAGCCAACCATGACAGGAAACTGGAGTGGATTACGGAATGACCTCGCGGACGAGGGAATAATCCCCCATGCCGGCTACCTGAGCGAAATCGCGGGCAACCCAGTCGGAGGGCGATCCCAGGGCTTTGCGTATGCTCACCAATTTGAGCTTGGAGCGGAAGTAAACGTCGCCAAGCTCACCGGGCTGGATTTGGGCACGCTTTCCCTGTCGTTGACCGAACGTGCGGGAAACAGCTTGTCGGCTAAACGTATTGGTGATTTCGAAGAGGTCCAGGAGATCTTCGGATCTGGAGAAACGGTTCGGTTGTCCCGTCTGACCATGCGCCGCCCGTTCGGCCAGCGTGTCGAGGCTGGCATAGGCTGGAACAACACCGAGGAGGACTTCGCTGCATCCTCCATATATTGGGGCAAGGCGCTCTACTGCTTTTATCAAAGCCTCGCTTTCTGCGGAAAGCCGCCAACGCTTGGCCAGAACTCGGGTTACACCTTCATCCCAAGAGCAGTACCGTCGGGATGGGCCAAGTTTTACCCAACGGACGACCATGCGTTCGTGGTGGCTGTGGGTGCTTATGCGGTCGATCCGACGATCCAGAACTCGCATAACGGGTTCAAGCTCGGCGTACATGATGACTCCGGCGCCCTGTTTCCCATCGAATTCGGCTATCGCCGCGGGCAATCTGACGAGCAAGGCGCATTTCCTGGCACGTACCGCGTAGGCGGATACTATGACACCTCAACTGTGAGAAGCGTGACAAGCCAAGTAAGAGCCTACGTTCCATCAAGTGTTCCACTCAACGGTCTTCCCACTCAAGCGAAGAGCGGGCGTTATGGCGGGTGGGCGCTGGCCGACCAGATGATCGAGCGCGACAGGGTTGACTCCGGACGCGGACTGGTCGCATTCGCGGTGTTCACCTATGGCGATTCAAGGACTGCCTTGTTGCCCTATTTCGGGTCGGTTGGGCTGGCGCGGAAAGGCAGTTTCGAGAGCCGGCCGGATGACATCGTCGCAGCCGGCTTTTTCGTCGCGGCAGTTAATCCTTTGATAGCACAATACGAAGGGCTTCTGGCCAAACGGGGTTTTTCGGTCTCGCGTCAGTCTCAGGAGATGGGCGTTGAAGTTAACTACGCTATCCAGGAGGGCTGGTTAACCGTGCGGCCAGGCATCCAATACAAATGGCATCCAGCTGGCGAGAATGAAATACCAAATGCTTTGGTCTTGGACTTGCAAACGATCATGAACTTCTAAACATGACTAAGCAACGACTGTGTCCGCAGGAGTTGTTGGCTTCCAAGTTTGGCTTCAGCGATAAGATTTGATTTGTGACGAATTAGGGCATTTTCCGATCACTCTGGTTCATGCCCGGTTGCGGTGAAGTAGTTGGCGCACTTGCCGGGCGTGAAGGCTGGTAGCGCATCCCTGATAGCATCCCAGAGCTCCGGAATGGTTCGTGCCGCGGCTTTTCGCAGGAGGGCCTTGAGCTTGGAGAAGGCGTTCTCGATGGGGTTGAGGTCTGGCGAGCAGGGCGGCAGCAACCAACGCCGTGCGCCCACGGCCTCGATGGCGGTGCGGACACCCTCGACCTTGTGGGCGGGTAGGTTGTCCATCACCACGCGGTCGCCGCAGCGCAAGGTCGGCACGAGCACCTTCTGCGCATAAACCAGGAAGGCTTCACCGTTCATCGGGCCGTCCAGCACCCAAGGCGCTGTCGTGCCGTTGAGATATAGCGCGCCGACGAAGGTCGTTGTCTTCCAATGCCCATGCGGAACGCCGGCCCGGCAACGCTGACCACGGGTGGCCCGACCGCGAAGCCGGGCCATCTTCGTCGAAGCGCCGGTTTCGTCGATGAAGACCAGGCGCAACGGGTCGAGGTCAGGCTGGGCGTCGAACCAGGCCTGGCGCCGGGCGGCGCCGTCGGGCTGCTCCTGCTCGCTGGCGTGTGCCGTTTTGAAGGTGAGGTCATGGCGGTCGAGAAAGCGTCAGGTCGTGCTGCTGGCGAACAACGCCCCGTGGTCGTGGTGGAGCATCCCGGCCAGCTCGATGTCTTTCTGCGCCTTGATCGCGGCCAGGATCGCGTCGCCAAAAGCCTCGATCCGATGGGAGCGCACGTCGCCGCCCATCGGCAGCGCCGTCGACCGGCCCGCATCCCGCCATGCCCGCAGCCAGCGGATCACCGTGGCCGCACCGACCTCGAACCGCTCAGCGGCAGCGTGCCGGGATGCGCCGCCATCGACGGCAGCGATGACATGGGACCGAATATCTGGGCTGAGAGCTGCTGCCATCCATGCTGGCCTCTATCCAGCCAGCATGGTGAATCACAGCCGCCCGCGTCGGGGAAAGAGATTGTAAATCGGCGCGGTGAGAAAGTGCTCTAGGTGGTCAGGCCGTTAACGCCCGCCGGGACTCTAACCGCACTCCGACCTGCGACGGGTCGGGTGGCGCGAGCCATTGGCCCATGGCCTGGACCTTCTCTTGGTCGTATGGTGGCAGGAAGGCGTCCACCCTGGCGTTCGCAGGTGCATGAACGACCGACTTGGCATTGCTGAGGGAGTCAAAGCCGTATTTGCCGTAGTAACGGCCCATTCCCGAGAACCCAACGCCACCAAATGGAAGGGATGCCGTCATCAAACAGTGCAGCATCGTCTGGTTGACCGCCCCTCCGCCAAACGACAGCGAGCTCAGGAACTGACTCGTCGTCGCCGCGTCTTGGGTGAAGATGTAGGCTGCCAACGCCTTGGGCCGGCGCTTGACGAGATCAAGTACCTGGCCAAGATCGGAATAGGCAATGATCGGCAGCACCGGCCCGAATATCTCGGCCTGCATGATAGGGTCAGTCCACTTGGCGGGATAGACAATAGTGGGTTCGACGTAACGTTCCGACTTGACGTACGAGCCCCCCGCGACGACCGAGGCCCCTGCGAGCATCCCTGCGATGCGATCCACGTCCCGTTCGCTAATGATCCTTGAGAAGTCCTTGCTTGCTTTCGGGTCTTGCCCGTAGAGCTTCGTTATCGCCGCCTTGCAAGCCTCGACGAATGCATCGGCAACGGATTCGTGCACGTAGACGTATCCGGGCGCCACGCACCACTGGCCGCCGAAGGCCATCTTGCCCCAGACAAGTTTCTCGGCCGCGTCGGCTAGGTTCGCCGTCGCATCGACCACGCACGGGTTTTGGCCGCCGAGTTCGAGCAAGACTGGCGTCAAATTCTCGGCGGCGCCGCGCATCACCACCTTTCCCACGTTGGTGCTGCCGGTGAAAAAGATGAAGTCGAACGGGAAGGTCAGCAATTCCGTAACGACGTCCCTGCCGCCGGGCGCGAGCGCCACGGCCTGCGGTTCGAAGTACTTCGCAAACAGGCGCTCGTATAGATCGCTCATCGCGTGTGCGGTATCCGCGGGCTTGACCATCGCCGTGTTGCCCGCGGCAAGTGCCGCCATCAACGGCTCGAGCGTCAGAATGATCGGTGCGTTAAATGGCGCGATGATAAGGGACACGCCATACGGTTCGCGGTACACAACGCCACGGTGGCCGGTTTCCTCGAACCGAGGTGAGAGCTTTCTCACCTCCGGCTTCATCCATTCCTTGAGGTCTTTCTTCGTCTCGGCGATCGTGCTAAGCGTTCCGTAATACTCCATGCTCTGCTCGAACCAAGCGGTTTTGAAATCGTGCGCTAAGGCATCGTTGAATGCTTGTTGATTGTCTAAGAGCATCTGCTCGACACGGTTTAGCTGATCGATCCGCCACTCATAGGACTTCGTCACGTCGGACAGAAAATGGTTCTGCTGTTGCTTGAACACAGCACCTAAATTAGAGTCCATGGAGGTCTTCCTTTTGAACATCTGAGGGAACAGCAAGATTGGAAGGATACAACAAACTAGCAGTCTCACAGTTATCGATGGTCAGCGGTCACCGAGGGAAACCTGACACTCATCGACGTATCGCTTTTGCCCAGTGCCCCTCACCACGGCACATCGTGATGCTGACGACCGCCTGACAACGTCAGGATCGAACCAACAGCACATGAAGCGGCGGGCGACACCGGCCAGGAAACAGCTTGCGCCACCGCGACCGTCTTACCGATGCGTTTGATCGGTATGCTCGGCACGAGAAATGCCCGGCGGTCGGTTGGGTTCATACCTGTATCGATCATGCGGGGAGCGACAGCATTGACTCTAGTACCTTCGGCAGCAGTTTCGCGCCCAAGGCCGATCGTAAAGCTGTCGACGGCACCTTTCGAGGCGGCATAATTGACGAGTTCGCCAGGTTCACCCCATCGAGCTCCAATGAACGAGAGGTTAACAATGGATCCGCCACTACCGCCATGACGCGCATTACAGCTCGCGGAGCAAATATCGTACCGACTACGTTTACCGCCGGCGTTCGCTGCAACACTGCCGCGGTGAGCTCATCCACCCGGCACGTGCCGTCGACTATGCCAGCACTATTGACCGGGCCGGTTACGGCTCCAAAGGCCTCCTGGGTGGCAGCGAACAGGCCGTCCGCTTCTCGCTTGCTTGATACATCAGCCTGGAATGCATGAGCCTTCCCACCGGCCAACGTAACCTGCTGCACCAGTGCTTCTGCCGCCTCTGGGTGAGTTGGGCAATTGACTGCAACAGCGTTATCTTCCAACCCTAATTTGCTGTAGATCGCTGCTCCAACGGCGCTACTGCCGCCCATGACGATCACCATTCCCTGCATCCGTCACTCCTTGCTCGCTGACCCGCCACCGACTGTTTGGCCGCGTCCTGAATAATTTCAGAACGAGTAACTCGTCGCTGTTTGTTCGACAGCTGCTCATTCGTGCTGCATGACCTCGCGCAGAAGTCTCTTGCCTGTTACACAAATGCTTGCTCAGGCTGGGACGACAGGACAGATATTTGGTTAAGGGCCAAAACTAGGCAACAGCAAACAGCGGAACGTCAGGTTCACAACCGGCGGACAGAGATTTATTGACTTGACTGCTCATCCAGACTCAGTGCTTGTCCGGACGCAGGCATCGAGAGTGCCGAAGGCAGCGCGATGCCGCGCTTCAGCAGCAGCGCCCGCATCTGGTTGACTAGGTTGTGTGGACGGATTTGATCAAGATCATTGAGCAAGCGAAGGAGACGAGTGCTGCGTAGCTTTCTGCGGTTTTCTCGCATCGGAAGGCAACGCGCTTGAACCGTTTGAGCTTTCCCATGGCCTGCTCGATGCGGGCGCGCCCTTTGTAGAGGGCTTTGGGGAAGAACGTTGGTTGGTTTTTGGCATTGCAGCGGTGCGGGATCACGGGAACGATGCCGCGCTTGCGGCAGGCAATACGGTTGGCCTTTGGGTCATACCCCTTGTCGGTCATGGCTGCGCGCGGAGTGATGTCTGGTCCAATGTCCAGCGAAGTGGCGAGCTGGGTTGCGTCGCTGGCCTCGCCGCCGGTTAAATGGAAGGCGATGGGCAGGCCGCCGAAGTCGGTCTTGAGGTGGATTTTGCGCGTGAACCCGCCCCGCGACCGCCCGAGCGCCTGGTTTTGCTGCCCCCTTTTGCCCCGGCAGCCGAGACATGCGCCCGTATCACGGTGCTGCCGAACATCTGCACCAAATGCGCAGTCTGGCTGGTTTCAGCCAGCAACTGGAAGAACGCCTCGAACACGCCCGACCGGCTCAGCCGCCAAAACCGCTTCCAGACGCTGTTCCAGTTGCCGTATTCCGCCGGAAGGGCGCGCCACGTGAGATTGTGGACCGTAAAGTAGTGCACCGCTTCAAGGAACTTGCGGTCGTCATGCCCCGGCTCGCCGCTGCGCGACTGCGCCGCGTCGAACACATCCAGCACAATCGCCCAGTCGTGTTCCGTCATCCTCGTCAGCATCGCCGGCTCCCTTGATACCGGTCACCCATTGATCCAATAAAAAGCCGATCCGGGAACCCCCTGCGTGATACTCTTCCCTATCCGTCCACACGGCTTAGGAGGGGCAGGGATGGCTGGCGCGCACCGCCGCCACGACCAGGGCCACGCCGGAGCCGCGCGCGTCGTCCGGATGCTGCTGGCCGAAGCGGCCCACCAGCTCGCGCATCGCGCTGAGCTTCATGTTGTCCGGCGGGCAGGCCTTGCCCTTCAGCTCGGGCGCTTCCGCGATCACGTCCAGCGCGCCGGCGACGTAGCCGTCGCAGGAGCGCTCGTCGTTCAGGGCGCGGCTGGCGCAGGCGGTGGCGAGCTGGCGGCCGCTGATGAAGGCCTGGGCATGCGCCAGGGACGGGGCCAGGCTGGACGCGGCCAGGCCGGCGAGGAGCAGGAGCGGACGGAGCATGGGCGTGATCCCTGGGTGATGCCGGCCCTGTCTAGCTCTTCATCTCCAGCGTCGTCACCTCGAACAAGGAGAGCCAGGCCGGGCCGAAGCTGGTGACGAGCGCCACGTCGGTCGCATCGCGGCCGCGGGCCATCAGGATGCGGCCGATGCGCGGGAAGTTGTGCCGGGCGTCGAAGGTGTACCAGCGGCCGCCGTCCGGGCCGTCCAGGTAGGCCTCGAACCAGGCGGAGAAGTCCATCGGCGCGTCGCTGACCGGCACGCCGATGTCGCCGAGGTATCCGGTGCAGTAGCGGGCAGGGATGTTCATGCAGCGGCACAGCGTCACCGCCAGGTGGGCGTAGTCCCGGCAGACGCCGCGGCGCTCGTTGTAGCCGTCCCAGGCGGTCTTGTCCGGGCGGGCGTGCTCGTAGCCGAAGGTGATGCGCTCGTGGGCGAAGTCGCAGATGGCGGCCACGCGCGCCCAGCCCTTCTCGGTGCCGCCGAACAGCGACCAGGCGATGTTGGACAGCTTGTCGGTCTCGCAGTAGCGGCTGCCGAGCAGGTACACCAGCGCGCCGTCCGGCAAGTCCTGCACGTCGAACTGGTCGGCTTCGCGCACCACCGGGTCCTCGGCGCCGGTGTCGGTGATGTCGAACTCGGTGGTCAGCTCGGTGCGGCCGGGCGGCGCCACGATGCGGTGGCAGACGTTGCCGAAATCGTCCGTGTAGTCCTGCACCCTCAGGTCCGGCATGGTTCGCAGCACAGGCCGGGTCAGCAGGTCCGCCTCGCGCGACGGGTGGACGCTGAGAGAGAGCAGCATCGGCACCGGCTGGGGGCATTCGTAGGCGATGCGGTAGCCGCAGCGGATGCGCATGGTCGGGAACTCCTTAAGCGGCGGGTTGGTCGGCGGGGGCGGCCTCGGTCACGCGGACCAAAACCTTCATGGACAGGCAGTCGTCCGGCGCGCCGGTCCAACTGCCGGACAGCGGCACGGCGAGGCCTGGGTCCCGCACGACGGCCACGCGGATCAGCCCGCGGCTGCCGACGATGCCGTTGGTGGGGTCGAAGTCCACCCAGCCGGCGCCGGGCAGGAACACCTGCACCCAGGCATGGGTGTTGCCGCCGCCCTGCCGCTCCGCCTCGCCGGGGTGCGCGCGGTCCGGCACGTGCAGGTATCCGGACACGAAGCGCGCGGCCAGGCCGAGGGAGCGCACGCCCTCCATCATCAGCAGCGCGAAGTCCCGGCAGGTGCCAGTTTCCAGCCGCAGGGTGGTGCGGGGGTCCTGGATGCCGGGCTCGTGGCGGGCGCGGTAGGTCAGGTGATGGCGGATCGACTGGGTCATCTGCGTCAGCAGGCCGACCGTGTCGGTTTGCCCGTCCTGGCGCAGGAAGCCGCGCGCCCAGCGGTCCACCACGTGCCCCGGATCGGGCATGTGCCGCTCGATGGAGCGGAGCAGGTCCGGCATCTCGTCCGTGTCGTAGCCGAACGGGTGGGTGCGCGCGTGGCGGGACAGCAGGGCCGTCTCGGCCGGGACCGCGATGTGGTCGATGCGCAGCAGGCTGTCGAACACGAGGCTGTCGGCGCGGGCGGCGAACCGCGCCAGGGCGACCGAGTTGCCCAGCACGTCCTGCGTCCAGCGCAGGGCGGCGGGCGGCGGGGTGATGGCCAGCCGGTGCTCGACCAGCCGCTGGTCCTGGCTGTCGCGCGGGCGCAGCATCATGCGGTGCTCCCCGAAGCCGACCGGCCGCCGGTAGCGATAGGTCGTGACGTGGTGGACGGTCAGCAGGGGCACGGGTCACCAAGGCAGTTGCCAGGCCGGACGGGGCGGCAGCGGCCCGGCCCTGGATAAGTTGCGCAGGGATCATGCATGTCTCGCGCCAGCTTATGGCAACCGGCGCGGGGTGCAATGCGCCATGTGACGCCAGGCGACTTCACCAGAACGGGAACGGTGCGGCGGCAACCAAGCGGGCCCGCCGAACATTACCAAAATGAAAGAGAGGCTCCATGCGCTCGCACACGATCATCCTGGCCGTCGGCCTGCTGGCGGCCCCGCTGTCCCTGGTCGGGCTGTCCGAGTCAGACGCAGCCGGCGCGCCGCCTGCCGACCAAGGCGTGTCAAACACGATCAACGGGCGCGCGCTGCTGCCGGCGCCGGTTCCGAGCGAGCTGGAGGCCGGCGTCTCGCCGGTGGACCGCATGGCGCAGCCGGGCAGCCATTCGCTGAATGCGGGCCCGATCAACGGCACCCCGTTCAGCGATACGCCCACCGGCACGCTGTCTGACGGCGGCACCCAGATCGACCGGGGCGACCGCACGTTCACGCCGGCCGACTCTCCCGGGGCCACGCCGAACCTGGGCCGCTGAAGGGCAGGGCGTTGCCCTGCACCCAGAAGGGGACGGGGTCCCCTTCACCCCTGTGATTATTATCAGGTATCCAGAGGACTTTGTCCTCTGGCGGGGCTTGGAGCAGCGCCCCAACCTTGCTCAGTGCAGAACAGCCCCGGTCCGCGCTTGCAGCCCCTCGAAGTCCAGCCCCGGAACGATGTCGACCACCTTGAAGCCCTGGTCCGTCACGTCCAGCACGGCGAGGTTGGTGTAGACCCGGCTCACCGCCGCGAGCGCCGTCAACGGATAGGTGCAGCGGCCGACCAGCCTTGGCTCGCCGGCCTTGGTGGTGTGCTTCATGACGGCCCAGAGCCGCTTGGCGCCGGCCGCCAGGTCCATGGCGCCGCCCACCGCCGGGGCGAAATCGTTGTCGGAGCGCGACCAGTTGGCGATGTCGCCGTTCTCCGCCACCTCGAAGGCTCCCAGCACGCAAAGGTCCAAGTGGCCGCCGCGGATCAGCGCGAAGCTGTCGGCCTGGTGGACGAAGCAGCCGCCGGGCCGCAGCGTCACGTGGGTCTTGCCGGCGTTGATCAGCCAGGGGTCCACCTGGTCCGGCGGCGGGGCGGGCCCCATGCCGAGCACGCCGTTCTCCGAATGGAAGATCACCTCCCGCCCGGCGGGCACCTGGTCTGCCACCAGGACGGGGATGCCGATGCCGAGGTTGACCCACCAGCCTTCCGGGATGTCCGCCCCCACGCGCGCCGCCATCGCCGCGCGGTCCCGTTCCTGCACGCTCATGGCGTCCTCCTCATCCTTGCGGCCCGTCATGCGGCACGTGGACCAGCCGGTCGACGTAAACGCCCGGCGTCACCACGGCTTCCGGCGGCAGCGCGCCCAGCTCCACCACGTGCTGCACCTGCGCCACCGTCAGCGCGGCGGCGGTGGCCATCACCGGGTTGAAGTTGCGTCCGCTGGCCCGGTAGGTGAGGCTGCCCCAGCGGTCGCCCTGCCAGGCCTCGATCAGGGCCACGTCGCCGTGCAGCGCGTATTCCAGCACGCAGGAGCGCCCGCCGATCACGGCCACGGGCTTGCCCTCGGCCAGCTTGGTGCCGAAGGCGGTGGGCGTGTAGAAGGCGGGAATGCCGGCGCCGGCGGCCCGCAGGCGCTCGGCCAGGGTGCCCTGCGGCACCAGTTCCAGCTCGATCTTGCCGGCCCGATACAGCTCCTCGAACACGAAGGAACCCTTGGAGCGGGGGTAGGAGCAGATGATGCGTCGGACCCGGCCGAGCTGCATCAGCTTGGCAAGGCCGAACTCCGCCACGCCCGAGTTGTTCGCCACCACGACCAGGTCGGACGCGCCCTGCTCGATCAGCGCGTCGATCAGCTGGTTGGGCTGCCCCACCGCGCCGAAGCCGCCGACCAGGACGGTCGCGCCGTCCTTGACCCCTTCCAGCGCGGCGGCCAGGGAGGGTACGCGCTTGTCGATCATGGCCGTTCTGTCCGACGCATGGGGACACCCTGCCGCTGGGCGGGGCGGAGGGCAAGCAGGGGTCTTTGAAACCTAGCAGAGTAAGGATCGGGGCTCTGCCCCGAACCCGCCAGAGGACGAAGTC
>CAXTTH010000009.1:10948-19362 GCA_964247035.1 uncultured Acetobacteraceae bacterium | reverse complement strand
GGCGGCCACCGCCACGGCCGGGCTGAGCCAATCCGGCACGGTGGCGGCGGGAGCGCCCGGGCCGCGCACCTCGACCGGCTGGGTGCTGCGGCGCACGGCCGCCAGCGCCCGCTCGGCCAGACGACGGTGCAGCTCGGCCGCGCCCTCGGCCCCCAGCGCCGGGATCAGCCGCGTCTTGGCCCGGCCCGGCTCCGGGAAGCGGGTGAACAGCGACACGAGCGGGAGGGCGGCTGGGCTAGTCAAGGACGCCTGCCGCCCGCATCTGCTTTGCCATGCCCATGCGCCGTCCGTCCGTTTCGTTCCTGCCCATCATCGCAGCCATGGCCATCGCTGGCATCCTGGCGGGCGAGCGCTCGATGCCGCTGCGGCGCCAAACGCAGCGAGAGCCAGCCCGCCTTCTGCGCAACGCCGCCCTCGGCGCGCTCAGCATGGCGGTGGTGGCAGCCGTGGAAAGCCCGCTGGTCCAGACGCTCGCGCGCCGGGCCGAAACCCGGCGGCAAGGGCTGGCGCAACTTCTGCCCGCCCCGGCCTGGGCGCGGGACGCCGCCGCGTTCCTCATGATGGATTACTCCATCTATCTTTGGCATATCCTGACCCACAAGGTCCCTGCGTTGTGGCGGCTGCACCTGGTGCACCATGTCGACCTGGACATGGATGCCTCCACTGCGCTGCGCTTCCACGCGCTCGACATGCTGGTCTCGGCGCCATACCGCGCGGCGCAGGTGGCGTTGGCCGGGGCCTCGCCGCGGGCGCTGCGGCTGTGGCAGGCGCTCTTCTTCGTGTCCGTGCTGTTCCACCATTCCAACCTGCGGCTGCCGGCTGGGCTGGAGCGGCGGCTGGCCCGCGTGCTCACCACGCCGCGCATGCACGGCATCCACCATTCCACCGTGCGGGGGGAAAGCGACGCGAACTGGTCGAGCGGGCTGAGCCTGTGGGACCACCTGCACCGCACCTTCCGCCTGGACGTGCCGCAGGACAGGCTGGACATCGGTGTGCCAGGCTACCGCGACCCGGCGGAGATTCGGTTGCGCCCCTCGCTGCGCCTGCCTTTCACTCGGCAGCGCGACGCCTGGCAGCCCCAGGCAGGCACGATAGTCCGCCACTGAAGGCTGGCGCTACCGCGAACAGGCAGCACCACCCAGCACGCAGAAGCGAGCGCAGTGCGGGTGGTTAAGCGGAACGGGGCCATCCGCCTCAGCCAGGGTGGCGCCCAGCTCGAATTGCGGGTCGTAGGGCAGCAGGGTGCAGGCCAGCACGGCGGGCGCCGCGGCGCCGCGGCGCTTCACCACCATGCGTCCGCTGGCGCACATGACGCTGTCCGGCGACTTGTTCAGGATGCCCCAGCAAGCCGTGGTGATCTCCGGCACGTCGGCCGCACCATCCATCTCGGGAAACAGCATTAGCCGCACTGGGTCGGTCGCATCGAGGGCAAGGCCGCGGGCCGCGAACAGGCGGGCGTAGCCGGCGCGCAGGGCTGCCTCCGGCTCCGGGCTGAAGCTTGCCCGCCCAGCGACGTGCACGGTGAAGCCGTTGGCCACGAGCCAGGCCAGGCCCTGCATCGTGCTCTCGAATGTGCCGAGCCCCCGCTCCCGTTCATGCAGCGCTGGGCCATGGTGGTCGAGGCTGACCCGTAGCGTCAGCAGGCCGGGATAGGCGCGGTTCAGCGCGGCCAACTGGTCCTGGCTGCGCATCATGGGGCGCATGGCGTTGGTCAGCACCAAGGTCGGCAAGCCGCGGCCCAGCGCGTCCCGCAGCATGGGCAGCATGTCCGGATTCATGAACGGCTCGCCTCCGGTGAAGCCTACATCGTGCACCGGGTCGGGCCGCGCCTGCGCCTCATCCAGAAAGGCCGCCATCTCCGCGGTGGACAAATAGGCCAGGGCGTCGTTGCGTGGGCTGCTCTCGATGTAGCAGCGGGCGCAGGTCAGGTTGCAGAGCGTGCCGGTGTTGAACCACAAGGTGCGCAGCGCGGACAGGGCCACGCTGGCCCGCGGCTCGCCTTTGGCGGTGCGGAAGGGATCGGCGAACTTAGCCGGGTCCAGTGCAGCCTGCAGCAAACGGGAGACCTTTCTGTGTCCGTCCCGCAAATGGGGTGCGGGGCGGGAAGTTCACGGTCCGCCCGTCACATGGCAGCAACCGCGTCGTCAATGCGCCTTACCTCGGGCCAGCCGATGCTCGGGGCATGGCCGCGAAAGTTCTCCAGCCACCAGCGCCAATCCTGCTGCACCAGGGAGAACGGCGAGGCGTGGCCCAGCTCGCGCGCCGCCCAGACTGGCCAGTGCGGGTTGGCCAGCGCCGGCCGGCCCAGCATCACAAGGTCGATCAGCTCCTCGCGGATGACCCGGTCGGCGTTTTGCGGCACGCCGAGGTTCCAGCTGGTGGCGACGGGGATGCCGACCTCCCGGCGCACCCGGTTGGCCCGCTCGATCATGAAACCGACCTCGTTCATCGGCGGGTTGACCATCTCGTCGGTGTTAAAGCCAAGCGACAAGTCGGCGAGGTCAAGCCCATGGTCCTTCATCATGCCGATGGCGGTCACGGCGTCCTCGAACTGCGTACCGGCCGGGTGCAGGTCGTCCGAGCCGAGCCGCATGGTGAGCGGGTAGCGCTCCGGCCACACCGCGCGCACCGCATCCAAGGCCTCAAGGTGAAAGCGCACCCGGTTGGCCAGGCTGCCGCCGTATTGGTCAGTGCGCTGGTTGGCGAGTGGGGAGAGGAAACTGGCGCCGAGATAGCCATGCGCATAGTGCAGCTCGATCCATTTGTAGCCGGCTTCCAACGCGCGCACGGCGGCAGCGGCGTAGGCTTCATGCAGGTCGTGGATTTGCTCGACGCTCAGTTGCTGCACCGGGTAGATGTGCCCGCCACCGCCGTAGGGGATGGCAGAAGGCGCCATGCAGGTCCAGCCGTCCGGGTGGTCCGGCGGCAACTGCTTCCACATTCCCTCGGAGTTGACGCCGCGGTGGGGCGGCAGCTCGCTGCCCTTGCGCCCGGTATGGCCGAGCTGGATGGCCGGCACGGCGCCCATCCGCTCGATGATCGCAGCGACGCGAGCATGGCCCTCGATCTGGTCGTCGTTCCAGATGCCGGCGCAGGAGGTCGTGGTGCGGCCGTCCGGCGTGATGGCCATCTGCTCGCCGAACACCAGCGCGAAGCCGCCGGCGGCGCGGGCGCCGAGGTAGCTCACATGATAATCGTCCAGCTTGCCATCGACCGAGTTGTACATGGTCATCGGCGACATCACGGTGCGGTTGCGCAGGGTGATGTCCTTGAGCGTGTAGGGACTGAACAGGTCGGGCACGGCGCTGACTCCTGGCAAGGATGCTGCGATCGTGTGTGGCAAGCTCCGTGCCAAACCAGGACGGAACGAGGCTTGCACAAAGGCGTTGGCCAGCAGCCTCATCAAAGGAGCTGCCTGTGACGCCTTGGGCCACAACGCTGCGCTTTGCCCTCGTCTCGGGGACGCTGGCGAGCGCCGCATCGACTGTAGCTTTGGCCGTGGCTGCCCGGATAGAGGGCAAGAGTGCCTTCCAGCCAGCTAACTCGACCAGCCACTGGCTCCATGGCGAGCAGGCCGGGAACTTCGCCGCAGCCGACCTGGCCCATACGGCGGTCGGGCTGGCCACGCACCAGGCGGCAACCCTGTTCTGGGCCGTGCTGTTCGAGCGCTGGATCGGCGCGCGCCGTCCGCTCTCCGCCGCCGCCATGCTGCGGGATGCTGCGGCGGTGTCAGCGTTGGCCGTGGTCGTGGATTATGGCGCCACCCCCAAGCGGTTCACCCCGGGGTGGGAGTTCGTCCTGTCGAAGCGGTCCATGGCAGCAGGGTATGCCGCAATGGCGCTGGGCCTGGCAGCCGGGGCCTTGACCACGCAATCCCGGAAAGCCTGAGAGGCATCATTTCGTGCGACGACGCGTGATCGTCGGCGGGGCTGGCGCGTCCTCGGGCATGGGAGCTGGCATCGGCTGCGGCTTGGCGCAGGCTGCCGCGAGCAAGGCGTCCACGCGCTCGGCGGAGCAGGTGGCGGCCACGTAGGCAAGCCCGGCTTGCCGCAGCTGCTCGTGCAGCGCTGGGTCCTCGTGGAGAAGCAGGATGCGGGTTGCGAATGCCTCCGCCGTGTCGGCGATGACGGCCTCGTAATCCGCCGGCAGGTCCATGCCCTCAGCGGCGCAGCGGGTCAGCACGCAGGGCACGCCAGCGGCGAGGCTGGTCAGCACCTTGCCTTTCAGCCCGGCGCCGAACCGCAGCGGCGCCACCGTCAGCCGCAGCCGAGCAAGCACGGGGCCCAAGTCCGGCACCTGGCCGAGCAGCCGCACCCCGGGCCGGGCCAGTGCGCGCACCGAGTCCGGAGCATGGCTGCCGACGATGAGGCACTCGATGCCGGGTGCCGCCGCGTGCAGGTGGGGCAGCACGTCGCCCACCAGCCATTCTGCCGCGTCCACGTTCGGGCTGTGGCGGAAGCCGCCGATCAGGGCGAGGCCGGACCGCTCGCTGAACGGCACCGAGCCGGGCTGCAAGGGCACGGTCCAAGGCAGCACGTGGACCGGCGTCCGCACCCCAGCCGCGATGGCGAGCTTCTGCTCATGGGACGAGTGCACGACGACGCTGTCGGCCGCTGCCAGGGCCGCCATCTCCGCCACCTCCAGCGCCGCGGCCTGCGCTTCGAGGGCCATCGACTGCTTGACCTGCGCCTCGCGGCGGCTGCGCAGGTGGTGCAGGTCGGCCACGCTGAACAGGATACTGCTGCCGGGGAACCGCTGGCGGATCATGGCGGCATATCGCGTCATATTCGCCACCCGGTGGATGTAGAAGAGATCGTACTGCAGCACCTCGCGGCGGAATATCTCCTCCACCGACTGATAGTAGGGCGCGTAGTAGCACTGAATGCCGACCCGCTCGAGCGCCTCGGTGTAGGGTCCGGCCTTGGCCATGCTGTCAGCGCCGACGAAGGAAACCTTGTAGCCAAGCCGCTGCAAGGAGCGCATGTGCTCCAACGCCGCGTTCGACCCGGCGTCCTGGTCCGGCGTCGGCGTTGCGTCGTCGATGAACAGGGCGCGCCGGGTCACGAGCCGCTCGGCCGCCAACCGCGGGTCTGCGCCGTCCAGCGGGAAATGCTGCAGCACCTCCGACCAAGTGCGGACGAAGGTGCGCTGGTTCAGCCGCTGGAACCGCTTCATCCCCGCGCCGTCCAGGTCAGTCCCGGCCGATGCGCCCTCGTGATGCGTCACGCGCGACATCGGTTGCACCACCACGCGGAGTCCGGTGGCACGCACCTTGAAGCAGAGGTCGGTGTCCTCGTAGTAGGCTGGGGCGAACGCGGCCGAGAGCCCGCCCACTTGCTCGAACAGGACGCGGGGGATCATCAATGCGGCGCCGGACACGTAGTCTGCATCCCGCAGGAAGCAGTATTCTGGTCGGCCCGGGTCGTCGCCACGGCCCCAGTTCATTCCCATGCCCTGCCGCCAGATAATTCCGCCTGCCTCCTGCAGCGTGCCGTCCGGATACAGCAGCTTGGACCCGGCGACCCCCACCGTCGGGTCAGCGGCGAAGGTGCCGACCAGCTCGTCCAGCCATCCGGGCTGCACGAGGGTGTCGTTGTTCAGCAGCATGAGAAGCCGTCCGCGCGCCGCGGCGGCGCCAGCGTTGACCGAGCCCACGAACCCAAGGTTGGCTCCGTTGCGCAGCAGCTTGACGCCACCGGACAGCAACAGGGCAGCATAGACCGTCTCGTCCCTGGAGCCGTCATCGACCACGATCACCTCTAGGCTGGCCTCAGGCCGGTTCAGCAGGATGGAGTCAAGGCAGCGATAGGTATGGGCGAACTGGTCGCGCACCGGAATGATAACCGTCACGTCCGGTTGCGCCGGGTCGGGCAGGTGCAGCGCCGGGTATCGTGCCAGCACGGCTCCAGCGGCTTGCTGCAGCACGTCGGACAGGGTGGCATCCTGCTGGACGAGACGCTGGAAGCGCTCTTGCCGCTCCTGCGCGGATGCATCGAGCGCCGATTGCCGGGCCAGCACCGTATCCAACTGCCGCAGCAGCCAAGTGGCCGCGTCGTGCAGATCACTGGCCGAGCGCGCCGACGCGGCGGCGGCGGCGACAGCAACGGCCAGTTGGGACAGCGTCTCGCCGTTCAGCAGGATGCGCGGGTTCGGCAGCGCCATGGGGGACCCGGTGAGGTCCTGCCCAGTCACCCGCACCCGGACCCGCAGCTCCACGCTCGGCTCGGTGAAGCTGGCTGATGGCAAGCTGACCGTGAAGGCGTGGCGACCGTCACCGTAGCCGTAGCCTTGCAGGTCTGCACGGAACTGGTCGGCCAGCACGCGGCAGACCAAGTCGGAACCGTGCAGGATTTCCAGTTCGACGGGCTGCTGCGGATGCGCAGGATCGAAGGCCCAGCCTGAAAGGGATTGAAGGCTGCCGTTATCGACGTGCCCGATCGTCGTCGGGGCTGCGGTATCCAACATGGTGCGAAAGGGCCTGGGATTGTTGCGGTAAAGAGTGTGCCAGTCGGTCGAGGGCGCGACAGAGATGGCGCGCGTCGGTTTTACAGGGAAAAGCCCTGTGAGCGAATGCTTGGCTCCTGGAACCAAGATTGCTGCTTGAGAGAAACCTTGATGCATTAAGCGGGGCATCGCTCAACCAGGCTTAAGACGCTCATGGATATTTGACCTGCGAGAAGGCGAAATCAAACCGGTTTACCTGCCTGTTAAAGATAATCGTTACCAAATCGTTAATACTAGTCATGTCTGGTCGTGATTTTTTTAACAAAGTTTTAGACTCTTCTCCCTATTCAACACCTGGGTCGTTGTCTTGGGGAATTGTGATGCCGGATGTTTTCGTCGGTGGGGTTCAGGGCTTCTCTACGCTGGGCACTACTCAAGCAACCCAGCTCCTTCTTGAGAATAGCCGCATCGGCCTCTACATGCACGCCGACGCGATCCAGAACTCTTATGACGACGGCTCATTGTCCGCAGTCGCCAGCAACTTCGACGGCACTGGATCCGGCTATGCGGAGCTGCCGTTCATCCCATCAGACGCCGCGGACTGGTTCGCCAACAGCTACTCGACGTTGTTTTCCAACAACGGGCTCACGCCGGCCGAGGCTGCGGTTGACGTGCCGGTCAACATCGATCCTGCCGAATGGCAGGCCTATGTTTCCGCCGCCAACAAGGCCGGCATCACCTGCGTCTCCCCGATCTTCTCGCCCAACACCGCCGACGACCCACTGGGTGACTTCGCGACCCTTCCGCAATACGCCAGCCTGCGGTCGGCGGCTCTTCTCGGCGGCGGATTGACGCTCGACACCCCGCCGAACTACGCCCTGGAGCGAGGCCAAGCCTATCTCAGCACCGTCGAGAGCGAAATCCGCTGGGCGCGGACCAATGGCCTTCATGTCACGGTCATCCTATCGCCGCATGACGATTACGACG
This sequence comes from uncultured Acetobacteraceae bacterium, assembly GCA_964247035.1. Lineage (GTDB taxonomy): Bacteria > Pseudomonadota > Alphaproteobacteria > Acetobacterales > Acetobacteraceae > LMUY01. The sequence goes on along the minus strand of CAXTTH010000009.1, from coordinate 11,931 downwards.
TCAATTTCCGGGAGAACACAGCGAGCTACATCGCGCAGCTGGCGGCCAATGGCGCCTTGCCTGACACCTGGGTGGTCGAAACCTACTCAAGCGACGGAACCACCGTTGTCGGCAGCGACACCGACCCAGAATCCGTGGCGGGCGTCGCCCTGTGGGTGGCGCAAAACCAGGACACCGCGGCATCGATCCCCTCCGGTTCGAGCAGCGTGTCGTGGGCGGCGCCGGTTCACGTCGCGGTAGGAGGCGCCAGCCTACTGACCGTCAGCGACACGGGCGGCCAGGCGGCGGTCACTGGCGGGTCGGGCGGCATCAAGGTCAACTCGTCCGGAGCATCCGACCAGATCTGGACTGCTGCAGGCTCCGCCAACACCGTCGTCGTAGGAGCGTCGTCCGTGGTCAACAGCCAGGGACAAGACAGCATCACGACGGGAGCCAATGCGACCGTGACGGTGAATGGAACCGCTTCCATCCAGGGCGGCTCGGGCTCCAACCAGTACGTCATCAACGGCACTGCCACGCTGGCCAGCCAGCCATCCGGCTACGACTTGATCACGGCCAATGCTGGGGCCGTGCTGACGGCGACGGAAAGCGGCGCGTATTTCAACCTGGTCGACAACGGCGCCAGCGTGCACGTCAGCGAGACCGGCGGCGGCGACAACGCCAGCCTGGCGCTGTCTGGCGGCGGCGGGCTGGTGTATGGCGGCGCCGGCCTCGGCCTCAGCGCGCGCACCAGCGCCGGCCAGGCCACCAGCGTCACCCTGGGCAGCGGCAACTACACCGTGCTCTCCCAGGGCGCGGGCGACGCCATCCAGGGCGGCGCCGGGTCGAACTACTTCGTGGTCAACGGCAGCGCCACCCTGGCCAGCCGCTCGGCCGGCACCGACACCATCGTGGCGCAGGCCGGCGCCAGCCTGGCCGCCAACGTCACCGGCGCGTATTTCAACCTGGTCGACAACGGCGCCAGCGTGCACGTCAGCGAGACC
>CAXTTH010000009.1:0-10848 GCA_964247035.1 uncultured Acetobacteraceae bacterium | reverse complement strand
TCAACGGCAGCGCCACCCTGGCCAGCCGCTCGGCCGGCACCGACACCATCGTGGCCCAAGCCGGCGCTGATGCCACCGTAAGCCTCACAGGCAAATGGGCCAATGTCATTGACATGGGCGGCAACGCTCAGATCACGGAAACTGGCGGGGGAGACAATGCTTTGGTGGACCTTGCCGGCAGCCGTGCGACGGTGAGCGGTGGCGCGGGCTATGGTTTGACGACGACCACGGATGCAAGCACGGCGTCCGCCGTCACGGTGGGAGCAGGTGCCTCGGTAGTCCATAGCAACGGCACTGACACCGTACAGGGTGGTTCCGGACAGCTGACCTTCATTGGAAGCAGCAACGCAGCCAAGGTCTTGGGAGGCTCGGGCGCCGTGGTCATCGAGGCAGGTTCCGGCAACTTGACGGTAACTGGAAGCAATGCTGGCGACATCTTCCATGCCGGTGCTGGCAATGCGATGTTCACGGAGGGGTCGGGCAACAACACGGCTTATCTGGGCGCCGGGAGCGCCACGGTTGTCGGCGGGGTGGGCACAAACGCGTATTATTTCCAGGCTGGGCAAGGAACACGCGCCATTGACATCCGAAACTTCCACGTCGGCCGCGACAGCTATGCCTTCCAGGGTTTCAACGGCAACGCGATCGCCAGCCAGGCAGTCAGCAACGGCTCGCTACAGTTAACGTTGACGGATGGCGCCACCCTGACGTTCAACGGTGTGACAAAGCTGAACTAACCCGGCACGCGCAAAACGCCCCGGAGCCCATGAGCGACGATCAGGAACGGCGGATAAAGATGCGGTTTTCTCCACTCTGTTCCTGTTCGTCAAAATGCGGCAGCACCTTGCGCGTAACTACCCGATCTGATCCCGCTCGAAAACGCTCGTGTGTTTCGATGATGATGCACCGGGTGAACGGCAGCCAGCTTTCAGTATCGCCATCAAACAAATCCAACTCGGCCCCTTCAATGTCAATCTTAAGCAGGTCGATGGTGTTGATGTCATAGCGGCGCATAAGGCTAGGCATTGAGATCGCAGCGACGTCGCCTTGTGCGACCGATGCTGCCGCTTCGGTTTGGTAGCCCCAATCGCCTAAAGCATTGCCCGCCAGGTCAGTGGTCCGCAGATGCAGGGTGGTGTCGGTTGGCCAGATTGCGGCTTGCATAGCTGCCACGTTCGGGCACGCCCTAGTATTTCGTTGCAGCAACCGGAAGTTTGCCTCCTCCGGCTCGACCGCGATGATGCGCGCATTTGGATGGCGCAATGCGAAATATACGCTCGCCATGCCAATATTCGCACCCAGATCAACAACTGTCTGAACTGAGTAATCGAGGACGGGACGAGCATACTCACGTCCAACAAATATCGCTTTGAACACATCGACGTCCGAGCTGCCGGGGCGAACTTCCACCAAATGACTGCTTTCTGGAACAGGAAGAACGACAGCGGCTACTGGCAATCGCAGCGCATCAATGGATGCAGCCTGAGTCAGTCGCATGTCCATGACAGCGTCTTGTTTGATGCCGACTTGCACGAACACGTTGCCCTGACGGACAAACAAGTCAGCCGGGTAGGTGTCCCATCTTACGTGCAGGACGTCGCCCGCGAGATAGTAGCTGGCTGTCGTGCCATGAGTCGCATGATGCAGGCGTCCGTCATTGCCAAGCAGGAGGTCGTCGGTCCACAAGCGATGCTGCACGCGCACTCGACGGAAATCGTCAAGGAATTGTTTGGGCATGGAACTCATGGCGCTGATCTCCGGCAACCGTGCTTCACTTAGCTTTTGCAAGTAGGTGTCCTCAACGCCACTCATTCGTTCCAGCACTCCCCGAAAGCTGCCATCGTCGTAATGACGCCTCCAAGCCGCTTGCCCAGCAAACTCACCGGCCATGCCGCGATTTGCCCTAAGGACAAAATCCTCCTCAGATTTAAGAGCATAATGATTCACCACTGCTGTAGCGATGATGGCGTCCCTTGTCGCAGAAGCGGCTAGGTATGCCTTGGCCGCCTCGGCGTGGTCTGCCAGCAGGCCGGCAACATCGTCGCCGACAACATTGATGCGTTGGATGCGAGACCAGACAGGGTCCGACAAGCCATGCCAGAAGGGAAAATTACCCGCACGAATCCTATCGTCTGTCAGCAAGGCTGCCCGCGTGATGTGCTTGGTGTTGATGCTCAAAGATGATTCACGCTGGGTGTACTGACGCAGCACGCTTCCAGCCGGACGGCTGAGAAAACCGTTGCTGCCAAAATTGAGCCAGTTGAAGTGAATGCTGTCGGCGAAGGGAGGGACCTGCTGCATGAACGCATGGATCGAGTCTACCCCACGCAGCACCAGGAACTCATCAATGTCCAAAAATGTCACCCACTCGGATTCCAGCCTCGCACGGGCTATGGCGTCCAGGTACATAGCAGTCTGTTGTCCCTGCCCTGCAAAATGAGTAAATGAGACAAAATCGTTGCGCCGCGTTGATGTCGCGCGAACTTGCGCCGCCAGTTCTGCCGGATCGTCATCATTGCAATATAGATAAATCCGGTCAAAGCCGAGATAATCATAGTAGTTGATCCACTCGGTTATATATCTCGTCTCCCATCGCGCGCACGCGATGATTGAATATGTGAACAACTAAGACCCCCGAGCATTTATAGCTGGCCGAAACAGAGTCTTCACAGACCGAACGGCAGCGGACAAGTAGATCGTCCCGCATGTCTGATGGACCTGCCGTCCAACCTGAAGTCGGGTACGCATGTAGCCTAGCTGGCAAGACGCAGGCAACAGCCTCATACCATGCAAATCGATGGGCGGCTTGCTATCTTAAGGTGCATTCCCTGGAGACCTGAGCCTGGACGGCCCCGCGAGGGGACACCAAGGACGGCAATGCCAAGGCGAGCGCGACTGCATTGAGGCTCTCGGCCTCTTGATCCGCCGTGACATCATTCGCGGTCCCGCAGCCAGGAGCCGCTGCGCCGTAGTTCTCTGCCACCCACTGCGTCGGCAGCGCGCCCACATTCGCCAGGTCTGCCACCAGGCGGCGGGTGTTCTGCACGAAAGCGGGGTCGTAACCGCATCCGCCGGCATGGCCGGCCGCGTCCGGCTTCTCCGCATAGGGCGAGACGATGAGGCTGCTGCGGATGCCGCTCGCGTTTGCCCACGCGACCATCCGCGCCACCTGCGCCTGATAGCCGGCGCCCCGCAGCACCCAGTAGGTTGGCGGCACGTCCAGGCCGATGCCGCCGCCGAACAGCGCCGCGGCGCGGACGTTGGCCCAAAACGGCGCCGCGTCGAACCCGTCTGCCAGGTCCTCGCTGCCGCCGTTCGGGGTCATGACGATCGCCACGTTGCGGGCGCCGTGCCGCACTGCAGCGCAAACCTGCCGCTCCATGACGGCCAGGTCCGCGGCGCTGACATAGCCGTTGTATGCGCGGCCCGGTTCTGCCTCGCCGGCACTGGAATGATAAGAGCCTGTCCCGTCGCCGGAGTTGGTCAGCGTGTTCATGTTGACCTCCGCAGGGTAGCGGCCGCCGAAGAACTGGATGTAACCAGGGTCCGCAACGGTGCTGCCGCCGACCTCCGCCACAGTCCCGCCGCCTGCCGTGTCATTGGCGTTCCAGGTGGTCCACAGGGCGGATCGCTCGCCTGGCGTCAGCGAGGCATTGCCGTTTGCGTGCTGGTAAAGCCCGATCCTGCCAGTTTGCAGCATCGGTGCGCTGATGGCCGGGTCCGCCAAGGTGGAATAGCGCGGGCCCACGCCGCCGATAAAAACGGTTTTGCCCGAAGCGCCCGTGCTTTGCCCGAACGCAAGCGCGCCGCCCCCGGCGACGAAGCCCAGCGACAGCCAAGCCAACAGACGCTTTGACATGGCAGGCCTGCCAGCCAAGCTAGCGGCTGTCGCGCTTGCCAGCGCTTTGTGGCTTCGCCTTGGCTGCGGGCACGCCGGCTGCAGGCCGTGCCTTGCGGGCAGGTGAAGGCTCAGCAGCGGATGGCATGCCCGGCCCAGCCCGGCCTCGGGAGTGGGTCGCTGGTTTCGCAGCGACCTGCTTTGAAGCTTGGCGCTCCGCGGCTGGCGCAGTGCTAGCCTTGGTGGACGCGGCAGGCCGCTTGGGTCCGAAATACGCCGGCTGCATCGGGTCAACGCGGGTGAAAGGCGGCTCAGCGACCTGCGCCCAATCGATGGCGACCGCCTCGTCCGGAGGCAGCAATTCGGTGAAGGGCGCGCGCTCCAGGCTGAAGTTCTTGTTGTAGAACGGGTCCAGGGTGAGCCTGCCGCCCCAGCGTTCCTTCATGGTCTCAGCTTCGTGGAAGAAACGCGCCTCCTGCACCGGGCGTTCGTCGTCACCGCGGCTGAGTGATTCGTGGTGCTCGGCGATGAAGTCCGGCGTCCAGATGACCTTGTAGCCGGCGGCGCGGACCTTGAGGCAAAAATCAACGTCGTTGAAGGCGACCGGCAGGTTCTTCTCGTCCAAGCCACCAACTTCATGAAACACCCTGGCGCGGATCAGCACTGCAGCCGCGGTGACGCCGGAGTACTCTTGGGCGAACAGCAGCCGCCCGCCGAAGCCGTGGTCCTCCTCCTGCAAGCCAACGCCCAGGTGCCCGGCGACCCCGCCCAGCCCCATGATGATGCCGCCGTGCTGGACGGTGCGCGAGGGGTAGAGGAACTTGCCGCCGACCATGGCGACCGCCGGGTCGGCCAGCGCCTCGTTGACGCAGGCCCGCAGCCAGTCCCCATCGCCCACGAACACGTCGTTGTTCATGAGAACGAAGAACTCCGCCGTCGAGCCGGCAGCGGCGAGGTTGTTTAGGCGGGAATAGTTGAACGGCTCCTCAACGCGCATCACGCGCACCTTGGGCAGCAGCGCCGCCTCGGCGCAGAAAGCGGCCGCCTCGTCGCTGGTGGACCAATTATCCACTAGCGTGATGCGCATGTTCTCATACAGCGTCTTGGTAAGCAGCGTGCGCAAGCAACGGCGGGTTGTGGGCACCTGGTCCTTGAACGGGATGATGACCTCGACGGACGGCTCCCAGTCGATCAGCCACTCCTGGCGGTAAAGCGTGCTATCCCGGATGTTGGACACCTTCGCCGGCCGGCCGATGCGCTGCAGATGGTCCTGCACGGCAGCGATCCCGGCGTTCAGCGCATACGGTTTGGCGCTGGTGTCCGAGGCGGTTGAGTTCTCTGTGATGCGCCAGTGATACAGCACCTCCGGCACATGGAAAATCTCGTGCGGCGGCACGTGCTCGGAAAGCCGCAGGATCAGGTCATGGTCCTGCGCCCCGTCGTAACGGCTGTCGAGCGGGCCGGCCCGCTCCAACGCCTCACGCTCGACGAACAGGAGGTGGCAGACGTAGTTCACCCCCAGCAACAGCCGATGGTTCCAGTCCGGCTTGAACGCGGGGGTGGTGAAGCTCCCGGCCGCATCGACCTTGTCCTCGTCGGAGTAGAGCAGCTTGGCCCCCCTCGCCTGGGCCGCGCGCAGCATCACCTCCAGCGCCGTCTCGGCGAGCAGGTCATCATGGTCGAAGAAGGCGATCCATTCACCTTTCGCCGCTTTCAGGCCGAAGTTGGTCGAGCGGCTGATCCCGCCGTTCTTGGCCATTGGGCGGGCAAGGATGCGTGCTTCGCGAGCCGCATAGCCCTCGATGCGCGCGGTCAGGACAGGGTCCTCGCTGCCGTCATCGACGAGGATCAGCTCCCAGTTCCCATAGGTTTGAGCGATGACCGACTCCACTGCCGCGCAAAACTCGTCCAGCTTCGGTCGGTACACCGGACATACCACGCTGATGAGCGGCGAGCGGGCGCTTGGGTCTCGAGCCGCGAGGACACGCGCTTTCAGGGCAGCGGCATAGGCGGGAAACCACTCGGAGTAATCCGCCAGCAAATAGGTCTTCTGCGGAATCAGGCTCAGAAGGTTGCGCCTTAGCCGGGTCAGGCGAACGTGCATGTAGTTGATCTCATCCGACAGCTCGGCCAGCTGCGCCTCCGCCTCGTCCGACATCAGGCTGACGACGAGGGGGCTTTTCTCCAACTCCTCGTTGTCCGGCATCAGGTAGAAGCGGTAGCTCTGCTTGCGGCCGCGCCGCATGGATGGGGGCAACACGAAGCGAAATCCGCAATAGGCGGACCCGTTCAGCAAGCGGCCAACGTCGGTGCGAACCCGGTTGGCGCGAACGTGCCCAATGGTCATGCCATCGCAAGCGATCCTGACCATGCAGTTGCCGTCGAGCCGCCCCGTCTCATAGTTGGAGCGCAGCACCCAGCCCTCCAGCCCGCTGCCGCGCAGCCCGTCCACGTGGCTCTGCACCTGCGGGCGCCACTTGTAGCTGTAGTCGAACGAGTCCGCGGTGTTGCCCTGGGAGCGGATGGTCATGGCCATGCGCCTGACATCGCGGAACTCCACGCGATGCGGCTCGCCATCCAGCACCTGCAAGGGAAGCTTCACGCTGTAGCCGACCGCCTCGGGCGCAGAGCCGGTGTTGGCCACGTCCGGGCGCGGGCCGTCGCACACCACCTCCGCCGTTTGCTGGCCGTCTACCAGGACATAGAACCGCGCCGGCTGCGCGCGGCTGTTGGGGTCATGCGCCCAACCGGTGATCACCCCATCCGTCACCGAGTCCAACTGGCAGTTGATCGGCGACCGCATCGACTCGGCTATCATGCGCATTCCATCTGGCGTTTTCCCAGCGTGAGCAGGCAGGCGACTTCCTGCCACCGTTATTGCATTGCACTGCGGCATACAATCCTGTGTGCCGGTATCCTTGCCCGCTGCCTGCGGCGTCAAGCCCGGCCGCAGCTTGCCTTGCCGCAGCTCCTTGAGGCACCAAACGCGCCATGACGACCGAGACAATGCACGCTGGCGATGCAAGCCCCAACGCAGGCGAACCCGAGGCCGGGACGCTGGCGCACGCCGTGGCAGCCATCCGGCCCCGTTTCGACGCAGAGGCCTACGCCCGCGCCTACCGTGACCTCGCCGGCAACGCAGACGAGCTGCTGCGGCATTTCTGCTTGCAAGGCTGGCAGGAGGGCCGCAACCCGCATGGCGGCTTCGACACGATGGCCTACCTGCTGGCCCACCCGGACGTGGCCGCCAGCGGCGCCAACCCGTTCTATCACTACTTGCAATTCGGTGAGCAGGAGGGGCGAACGGTGACGCCGGCGTCTTGGCCGGCCGAAGCGGCGATGCAGCTGCTCGGACGTGACCCAGGCGACTGGGTGGCGCTGCTGCGGCCAGCCCTTGACGCGCCGTTCTATGCCGCACGCCTTGGTCCATCCCTCGATGGCAGCTTCGATTTGGCGGCGCATTTCGCCTATCGCGGCTGGCTGGAAGGGCGCAGCCCCAATCCTGGGTTCGACGTGCAGGCCGCCTTGGACGCCAGACCGCAACTGCGCCAAGCCAGGGTTAATCCCTTGATCGCCCAGATGGCCGGCCCGTCTTCATCGCAGGACGCAGAAACGGGCAAGCTCCAGACCACTAGGTTCTCGCGCAACGCGTTGTCCACAGCCGGGGAACGCGTGGAGGCGTTGCAGCCGGGCCCAACGCCCAGCTACGACGACCCTGTCGAGCAGCTCGTCGCAGGCCAGATGGACAGCGATTTCTATCTCGGGATGTACGACGACATCCGACGCGCCGGGATCGACCCTGTGCGCCACTACTGCGCCCATGGCTGGACGGAAGGACGCGACCCGGCAGCGTGGTTCAGCACTCGCTACTACCTCGCCACCAACCCAGACGTAGCCGGGCACGGACTCAACCCATTCTGGCACTACCTGAATTTCGGGCGTTCCGAAGGGCGCAACCCGAGCCGGCCCGGCGGGGTGCTGCGCCAAACCATCGAAGATGCAGTCGATCCGGACGTCATCACGGACGCCTATGCCCCACCGGAAATCACGGCGCGGCTGACCCGCGTCCGGCTGGCCGCGTTGCTGCGCCCCGCCTTGGAGGCAACGGCAGGGCTGGTGCTCTCCGCGGGGCATGATCGCTACATTCGGGTCACTGGCGGCATCCAGCTCTTCATCGCGAATGAGCAGGCGAAGTTTGCCCGGCAAAACCTGGCTTACCTCAACGTCTCCCCGTCAAGACCCCTGCTCCGCCTTGCCGACCCGCAGACCGCAGGCTTGGCTTTGACCCTCATCCTGGATGGCTGCTTCCTCGGGGTGGCCAGCGCCACCGACCTGGCCGCCGTGCTCCGCCGCATCCCGCCCCGCCCGGGGGAGCAGCGCCTGTTCGTGGTGCATTGCCTGCTCGGCCACAGCATGGCCGACCTGGCCGCCTTGCACCGGGCCAGCCTCGCCGCCCGTGCGGTGTTCTGGGTGCACGACTACTCGTCCGTCTGCGTTGGCTACACCCTATTGCGCAACGACGCCGCATTCTGCCACGCGCCGCCGCTGGGCAGCATGGCCTGCCGAGTCTGCGTGTATGGCAGCCGACGGGAGGGTCATGCCGGCCAGGTGCGCGCATTGTTCGAAGCGATCCCATTCGAGGTGGCAGCACCCTCGGAAGCGGCGCTCTCGATCTGGCTGGCCCACGCCACCTTGCCCTACGTGGTCGCGCGGGCGCATCCGCACTGCACCTTGGAGGCTGACCCGGCGCTGCCATGCGTCCGTCCGGCTGAGACACCGGTTCGGGTCGCTTTCATCGGCTATCCCAGGCCGCAGAAGGGTTGGCCACTGTGGCGGCAGTTGATCGCGCGCACCTGCCATACCGGCGCATACGAGTTTTTCCACTTGGGAAGTGCAGAGGCGATCCAAGACCTGCCAGGCATGCAACGCCACCAAGTCTCAACCTCCCCGGAGCAGCCGGACGCCATGACGCAGGCGCTGGCTGAACTGGGGATCGACCTGGTGGCAATGCTGTCACCCTGGCCGGAGACGTTCTCCTACGCCGCCCATGAGGCGCTGGCGGCGGGAGTGGACTTGGTCTGCCTGGCGGACAGCGGCAACATCGCGGCAGTCGTGCTGCAGCAGGGACGCGGCATGGTGGCGGCGGACGAGGCGAGCCTGATTGATTTCTTCGGGAGGCTGGAGGCGGTTGCGTACGTCAAGCTATGCCGCGCGCAGGGAACGGGACGAAACCGGTTGGTGCATGAGGGAACCACGGCCAGCCTGGGCGAGGTGAAGGCTGGGGCTTTGCTCCAACTCCCACCACAAGACGATCGTTCTTTGGACACCAGTTCATGATCGCCAGAGGTCAAGGAAGCCTTGTCCCCTTGCAGGTGCAGGGTGGAGCCCTGCGCTAAGACGGCCCGGTAAGATACATCGTCGCCGCCCCGAACTGCCGGGTTTCGAAGGTGATCCGCACCGGCACCAACGGCGCACCCGGCGCAAGCCGCGCAAACCAGGCGGAACCGTGCTGCGGCCGGCGCAGCACGGCCTCGTCCCCATCATGGATAAACCCGGCCAGTTGCCGCCCTTCGAAATCGCACCGAAGCGCCGCCCCCTGGAACGAGGAGCGGCTAGTCGGCTTCAGTATCTCCTCGCCCACCGTGCGCACGTCGATCCGCGACAGGCGGCGGCCATCGAACGTGGTGGCCCCGCCCTCGCACTTGCCAGTTGCCGACAGGCGGCGCAGCAGGCCCGCCATGGCGCTGAGCGAGTCGATGGTGTGAAGCTGCTGCTCCACCGGCACCGGGTCGCGCTCCTCGTCCACCAGCGGCACGAGCTGGCTGAGGATCGGCTTGCCGTCCCGCCAGTCGATCTGCGTCACCCGTGGCTCGCCGCGCATGTGCCCGGCGCTGAACAACTCCCTGGGCTCAGCCGCCTCGCCGCGGAAACGGCCGTCCACCGTCGTCGTGGCGTCCGCATGCACCAGCAGCCCGAGCAGCCCCGTCAGGTGATAGGACACCTGCAGCCGATAGCTCTCCGGTGAGATCGCCAGGCTGGCCTGCATGTCCATGACGTTCAGGCCGTCGGCATAGGCGGAGTAGGCCAGCTTCAATGGCGCGTCATCCGCCCATGCAGGCAACGAGCCCAGCAGGGTAAGCACGGCGGCGGCCAGGCAGGTGCGCATGGGCGCCATGATGGCCATGGACCGACCGGTTTGTAACGTGAAATCAGGTAACTTGAGCGCCACGGACGGGATCCGGCGCGCGACAGGCTTGCTGACGCTGGACAACCTGGATGCGTTCCTCGCCGGCGAGGCGCTGTCGACCGCGATGGCTTGAGCCGTTCATCCAGCGAGGTCCGCATCGAGCCGTATGGAGCGCAGCAGCACGCCCAGTGCCCGCGCATCCGTGTTCACCCCACGGTCGAGCGGCTTGGTGGGCTGGCGGACGTCCAAGCTCACGATGCAAGGATCCGGCCCGTCCGCTGGCAGGCTCACGGTATGCATGGCGAATGCCTGGTCAGGGATGCGCCATTCGGCCGCTGGCTGGCCCGCTACCGCGACGGACACGATCTGCTCGCCCCCTGGCGAGGGCGCGAAACCGGCCAGGTCCAATCGCAGCACGGCTGGACCGGCTGGGCGGTGGACTTGCAGCTGGGCCACGCGGCCGACGCTCCAGGCAGCGCCGCCCGCGTTGTCCCAGCCGAACGCCAGCGCGTCGCGGAACATGGCATCGGCGCCGCCCACGCTGCGGCCGGGCGGCAACATGGGCGCGCTGATCAGCGGCCATGGCGCGAGGGCTGCGCCGTCGATGGAGCACAGCGTCAGCGCCCCGGCATCGTGGCAGCGCCGCTCCGCGCCGGGCACCCGCATCGCTTCGCCCCAGTGCAGCAGCACGCGCAGCTCGCCGGGCTGCAACGGCTGGCCGAGCGCCTGCGCTGGGTCGCACTCGGGCGCGGCCAGGTCGCGCGCCGTAGCCATCGTGTTGGTTCGCATCAGCGTCTCGGAGGCGAGCAGCACCATCTGGATG
>CAXTTH010000008.1:0-20695 GCA_964247035.1 uncultured Acetobacteraceae bacterium | reverse complement strand
GGCGTGCTCTATCTCGCAGCCACCATGGATTGGCTCAAGCCCTAACAGAGCCTAGAGGAAGATGACGGTGTTCAACAGGATATTGAGCGCACTTCCAGTGCTGCCGGTGTAGGTGATCGCAGTCGGGTGGTCGGTGAAGCCAACGCCCAGATTGAAGTTCACGCCCGGGAACGCGGCAATGCCGTAAGAACCTGTGTAGCTCGTGACGCCCTCATGCGCCAACAAGCCGTGGGCGCGCGCGGCGGCGACCGCTTCGCCGCTGAACTGGCTGTGGTTCGCCACGAGGCTAATCAGGTCATTGGGACGGCCAGGGATCAATCCGAAGCCGTATAGCCGCCCCTCGTAATACTGGTCGAACGCATTGAAGTAGGATGGGGCGTGCTCGATCGAGACACCCGCGTAGATTCCCCGACGCGAAGAGCCGAAACCGGCGTTCGGCGCCGTTTGCAAAAGCTGCCGGTCCGCGAGGAAGTAGATACCGAATTCGCCCTGCTCGCGATGCGCCGTATTGGCGAGTTCTCGGTAGCGGCTCGTCGTGACGCTGGCGCCGCCGCGAACCCATGTCTGCATCACGCCTGGCGAGGGGTTCACCCGGTAGCCAACCTCGTCGAGCACCAGGACGCCCGCATTATTGACCTTCAAGTTGATCGCGGTCGGGTTTTGCATCCGCTCCACGACGGACCCATCAGGGCTGAGCGCCCGTTGTACCGTCCCCTTGGTGTAGAAGGTCGGGCTGAAGTTCACCTTGATGTTCACGCCATAGGTCGGGAAAGCGCTTGAGTTGCTGCCATTCTCGATCGGAATGCTGGCGTTCGGCCCGAACACGCCGTTGGCCAAGCTGCCGCCGACTTGCACGCCAAGGAACTCCAGAGTGTTGTTGAGCAGACCGATCTTAACCTCGAGCTTCTTGTTGAACAGCGTTTGGTAATAGCTCGCTGCCGCCAGGAAGAGGCCGTCGGGCCCGCCCGGGGTCCAGTTGGTCGACAGCGTTTGCACGCCGAACGTGAACTGCCCGTCCGGGATGCCATACCGCTGCAAGTCATACATGGCGTAGAGCGTCGTCTGCGTCGTGTAGGTCGGCAGCTGGCCGGCATAAAGTTGGTTTTCCCGGCCGTGCTTGCTGAAGTAATCGGCCGCGGGAAGTTGGTGGCGGAGCAAGTTGTCCTGGTACGTCGTTGCCGAAATCCCGACATAGCTGATGCCGTTCTCGGCGAGCGCGTTGCGCACGCCGAAAAGCCCGAGGTCCAACGTATCGGCTGCGCCGGGCAACGGGATCGCCAGCCCGCGTATCTTCAGGCTGTCAGCCAGCGCGTAAGGGTTCTGCCCTGGTGGCAGCGCGGGCGGCGCGATGATGGCGCTCGGCAATCCGACCGGCGCCACAGTCGTCCCCTGGGCCAACTGGATGATCCCGGCCTCGTTGGCAGTCAGATATTCCGCGACGGCCGGCTGAGTGAATGTCCCGAACGCGAGAAAGCAAACGCCAGCCGTCAAGACTGCCTGTTTTCCTCGTACGCTGCGCTTCAAGCACGCTGCTTCGAGGCTTTTTTGTTCTTTTTTCGTAGTTTCCTCCGTCGAATTTTAGCTGCTGGCTGACGCACGTGCCACTTACGCCCGCGTTCTTGGTCTCGCTCATGTGGGCGGATCCAGAAATCAGGAGCCTGTTCAAAACGGCAGGTTGAGCCGCTCTCTTCCCAGTTCTCGTGACGCTCCAGCTTATAGTTAGGTTAACTGACTTACCCAGGTAAGTTGTCGATGAGGAATCCTCGCGTCAAGCGAAATGTCTCGTGGTTTCGCAATCGACGCGGGATAGAGGTTTTCGCGCACCGGTCGACCCGGCCCCACCGTCGCCGGACCATAGCCGCCAGTTGACCTCGTCAGGACGTCTGACTAATCTTGTCTCAACCGTTCGAGTGCCGAATGCTCAACGATAAAGAACGCTCCGGAGGTCACGCGTGTCACATTGGCTGCCAAAGTGTCCCTCGCTATGGACCGCTGCGTCTGTGGTTGCGGTCGTGGCGCAGGCGCTGGTCGGGCCCGCATCGGCGCAGCCTTCACCCGCGCCCGCGGAGCGCCTTAGTTGGTTTGGGGACCGGGACGCACCGGACCTGAGCGGGGTTTGGAAGCTTGTGGAGCCAGCCGCCGCGAACCCGATGACGGCGAGCAAGGAAGGCTGGCTGCCATGGCCACCGCCCTTGAAGCCTCCCTTCGACGCCCTTTGGCGCAAGCGGGCAACGGATGCCGCCGCCGGTACGCGCACTGATGACCCGGTCCGCAGTTGTCTGCCGCCGGGCATGCCGCGGTTCATGACCGGTGCGACTGGTGCGTTGCTGATCATGCAAACGCCCGGCCGGGCCACGCTTTACCGCGATGGCGACCCGGTCCGCCGGGTGTGGCTAGACGGGCGCAGCCAGCCGAAGTCCGCATCGCTGGAAAGCTTTTCCAACGGCAACGCGGTCGGCCGTTACGAAGGGGCAGACCTCGTCACGGATGTCATCGGCATCAAGAATGAGCCGATTGACAGCACGGGCGTTCCACACAGCGACGACCTGCGCATCACAGAGCGCTTTCATCGGATCGACGGAGAGACGCTCCAAGTTGACATAACTCTTGTTGATGCGGCGGCGTTCAATGAGCCCATGCACGCCACCGTCCTTTACAAAGCATTCGACGACCCTGCGTGGGAGCCGCAAGAGTTCATTTGCACGCCGACGACGAACTACCATCCCGAAGCCTACGTCCATTGACTGCCGAAGCGCATCGTTTTGGAGGAGGTTCAGTGAGAAGAAACGTCGCCGTTGCAGTTATCCTCCTGGCCTCGTCGCTGCCATGGCCGGTGCTGGCGCATCACTCGTTCGCGCTGTTCGACGGTGCGAAGGAGATTGAGCTTAAGGACGCGACAGTGGTGGAATGGCAATGGACCAGCCCGCACACGTGGCTGTTCGTCATGGTCCCCAACGAAGCCGGAGAACCGGACAAATACAGCATCGAGGGCGCCAACCCCGGCTCGCTCAGGCGCGAAGGCTTCGACAAAGGATCCATGTCGCCGGGCGATAAGGTGACGGTGTACATGGCGCCGCTGAAGGACGGTCAGAAAGGCGGCGCGATGAACGCGGTCGTCCTTCCCGACGGGAAGATGCTGGGTTCGCGCTTGGCGCAAGGCCAGTGACAATGGGGCAAGCCTGCCGCCGCCTTGGTGGGGCGCTCCGCTCGGCGCGCCTCTGCATCCTCTTAGCAGGCGCTTTCAACGTACTAGGCGTTGCCGGCGCGAATGCTGCTGGCGATGCGCCGTCCTCCAACCTGGCACCCGGCGTGTCGCTCTATGGCGACCCTGGATCGCCGGACATGTCCGGGCTGTTTCTCGGCACGGCGATGGGCGCTCCTGGCGAGCGCTTCCAGCCCGGCCGCGGCCCGGCCGATGATCGCGGCCCGACCTTCTGGGCGCCATGGCCGCTGCCATACAACCCGGCGTTCCAAAAGACTTATGATGAACGGATCGCCGCAGCCAAGGCCGGGCGGCAATTAGGCGACATCAGCGCCAAATGCCTGCCGTTCGGAATGCCTCGCGCGTTCGTCACGAAATACTACCAGGACGAGATCGTGCAGACTCCCGGCCAAGTGATGATCCTGGTTTTCAACACATTCCCGATCGTGATCTGGACGGACGGGCGCGGCCACCCGAAAAATCTGGAGTCCAGCTATAACGGCCATTCGATCGGTTATTGGGCGGGCAACACGCTGTTCGTCGACACCGTCGGCATCCGGGGCGACACCCCGATCGACACCGCGCGGGATCCGCACAGTCCAGCGTTGCACATGAAGACAACGATCGAGCGGGTGGCGCCCGACACGTTGCACTTTCACGTCACGCTCTATGACGATGGCGCGTTCACCGTGCCCGTCACGACGACCAACATCTGGCAACGCAAGAGCGGTTCCCGTTGGCAGGTGCTCGACGATGCGTCTTGCTTCGAGAACAATGCGCCTGGCGAAGCTAACATACCCGGCTTTCGGACATACTGACTGGCAGTCGATGCCGGAAGCTGCGACCGGCAGGTTTTTCTCGAATTGGGAGCGCGCGAGCGCAGCCGACGCGTGACTGAACGAGACGAGACGACACGACATTACGGAGAACGTTGATGAGTTCCGCTACCCACATTACTGCTAATTCTCGCAGTGCTGCGCTCGTGACGGATTGGGCGCCGCGCGCGCTAAGTTTGCTGCGCATCGTTGCTGCTCTGCTGTTCCTTGAGCATGGCGCACAGAAGTTGCTGGGCTTCCCGCCACCCTCTGCCGCGACGGGAGGGATGCCTGCCGTTTTCACGCTCATTTGGTTCGCTGGCGTCATGGAGCTGGTCGGCTCATTGATGTTGCTTGCCGGCGTTTTCACGCGGCCTGTCGCATTCCTGCTGTCGGGCGAAATGGCAATCGCCTACTGGTTGGTCCATGCGCCGCACAGCCCGTTCCCAGCGCTCAACGGCGGCGATTCGTCGATCCTGTTTTGCTTCATCTTTCTCTACCTCTCCGTCGCCGGTGGCGGGGCATGGAGTTTCGATACCGGCAGGCTGCGCAGCACTGCTATCGCTTGAGCCGCAGCCGGGGAGCGCGTCGCGCGCTCCCAGGAAAATTGACCAAAGTCAGCCGTTAAGGAGTGAGGAAAAGGTGCAATTTCTCGACCTGGCGTTCGGAGCAGTCTTAGCCGCGCTGGCATCGAGCGTTCCGGCATATGCTGCCGAGCTGTCGCCCGACGTGACCATTGATGCTGGCCCGCTGCGTGCCGCTGCAAGAGACACTCAGGGCGTCCTGTCGTTCAAGGGCATCCCCTATGCTGCACCCCCGCTCGGCGACCTGCGCTGGCGTGCGCCGCAACCCGTCAAGCCCTGGCAGGACGCCCGTGACGCCACGCAGCCCGGTTCGCGTTGTTTGGCGCCGCCCGGTGAGATCACGCCAGAGGTCACCCCGAAGAACGAGGACTGCCTCTACCTCAACGTTTGGACGGCCGCGCGGGCGGACGATGAGAGGCGCCCGGTGATGGTGTGGATTCACGGCGGCGGCTTCGTCCATGGCTCCGGCGTTGAGGCGTACAACGACGGCTCCCATTTGGCGGCGAAGGGCGTCGTCGATGTCAGCTTCAACTACCGTATCGGAGTCATGGGCTTCCTCGCCCAGTCGGCGCTGGACGGCGAAGGCCAGCCTTCCGGCAATTTCGGACTGCAGGACCAAATCGCGGTCCTGCATTGGGTGCATACGAACATTGCAAAGTTCGGCGGTGATCCGAATAACGTGACGGTCTTCGGCGAGTCGGCGGGCTCGATGTCGGTTGGCCTGCTGATGACGTCGCCATTGGCTCGCGGGCTGTTCGAACGGGCTGCCGGCGAGAGCGGCGCTTTCTGGGACTCGCAACTTGGCTCCATGCGCACGCACGCGCAAGCGCTTGCCCGCGGCAACGCGCTCGCGGAGCGGTTGGCGCACGGCAGCATTGCCGAACTGCGCGCCTTGCCGGCCGATGACGTGATCGCCAAGGCCAGCAAAGGGTTCGAAGAGCCTGTCACCCAGGCGTTCTCGCCCAGCATTGATGGCTCCCTCCTACCAGAAGCCCCGGCCGCGGCGTTCGAGCAGGGACACCAGATCGACGTGCCGTTGCTTGCCGGCTACAACGAACGGGAGGGGTACCTGTTTTTGCGGCGAGCGTTGCCCCACGCCACTCCAGCGGAGTTCAAGGAGGCCGCTGCCGCGCAGTTCGGCGCCGACAAGTTGCCTGTTTTCCTAAAGGCTTACCCGGCGAACACGGATGCTGAGGCTGCAACTTCGGCTGAAGACCTGATCGGCGACTTGGCTATCAGGGCGCAGACTTGGGACTGGCTGCAACTCGCCCGGCGCACCGGCAAGGCGCCGGTCTATGGCTATGAGTTCAACTACAAGTCGGCATATTCACTTATGGCGGTGCATTCCGCGGACATCGACTTCGTATTCAACACGCTTCAGCCGCAACGCTTCGTCCGCGGCGCACCCGAAGCTGCGCCCGACGCACGCGATCACCAATTGGCCGAGCAGATGTCGTCTTACTGGACCAATTTCGCCCGCACCGGCAATCCGAATGGCCCCGGGCTGCCGGCCTGGCCACGATACGAGGACACCAATGCGCAGGTAATGGTGTTTGGCCCGACGATGACCGCAGCCAGCACGGAAAGCGGCGCCGCTCGTTTCCGCTTCATCGAGAGCTTCCGTGGCAAGGATGGACGATATCCCGACAGCTGGCGGCAAGGACCGGAGCAGTAGGCCGGCGCCATGGCAATTCACTGCGCAGGCCGCCAGCGAGCGAGAAATGGAAAAATGGCGACGATCAAGCCATTCCTAATCCGCACCACTGTCGCGGCGGCGCTTGCAACCTTGCCAACGCTGACGCACGCGCAGGTCAAAGTCGGGGTTATCCTCTCCATCACGGGGCCAGGGGCAGAGATTTGCGTACCGCAAGCGCGCGCAGTGCCGCTTCTGCCGCATAACTCCGGCGGCACTGAGATCGACTACATGGTCGTCGATGATGGTTTCAAGGTCGATCAGGGGGTGCGAGAGGCCAGGCGCCTGATCCTCGAGGAGCACGTTGACGCGCTTATCGGCCCGGCGACGACTGGCATAGCGCTGGCAATCGCCGATCTCGCGCAGCAGACCAAGACCCCGGTCATCACCTTGGCCCGGGCGGCGCAGGTTGTCGCGCCCGCTGATACGCATCGGTGGATTTTCAAGACGCCGCAGGATGACTCGATCATGCCGGGCGCAATCGTCGATCACATGGTTGGCGCCGGCGTGAAGTCGGTGGCCTTCCTTGGGTTCGCCGAGGCGTATGGCGAGGATTGGAACAGTCGGATGCGGGCCTTATTGGAGCAGAAAGGAATTGCCGTGGTCGCTGCGGAGTCGTTCGTGCGCAACGACGCGAACCTCGCGCCTCAGGCGCAGCGCATTGTGGACGCGCATTCGGACGCCGTGTTCATCGCGGCGGCTTCCGCTCGCGGCGCGGCGCCGGAGATCGCGCTGCGGGAACTAGGCTTTACTGGACCAATTTATCAAACGAATAACGTGGCCACACCCGAGTTCCTTGCCGCAGGCGGCGCTAGGCTGGAAGGCACGTTGCTCCCGGCAAGCCCGAGCCTGGTCGCCGCGCAGCTCTCTGACGATACCCCCACCAAGAGGATCGGCATGGATTTCATGCAACGCTACCAAGCGTTGCAGGGCCATCCACCGCCCTCCGTGTTCGCGGCGCAGATTTACGACGCCGGGCTGCTGCTCTCCAACGCCATCGGTCAGGCGCTGCCAACAGCGAAGCCGGGCACGGAAGAGTTTCGCGCGGCGGTCCGCGATGCGCTCGAGAGCACGAAGCAATTCGCGGACTCGGCGGGGATCGTGACCATGTCCTCCGCCGACCATCTCGGGCTGGACGATCGCGCCCGCGTGATGGTGCGTGTGCACGACGGCAATTGGGAGTTGGCGAAGTGACGCCCGTTCGACATGAGCGGGATAACGGGGCTATACCGCATGCAGGCGGTCTGCAACGTGGCATGCCCGAGCGGGACTGACTGAGGCAACAACGCGCACCGAGAATCGGGCACTGAGGAGCGACATGACATTCCAAACGTCCGGGTGGCTGTTTGTTGCCATCATGCAGAGCAGCCGCCTTCCCAGGCTTAGCGTCGTCTGAGAGGCCCAGCCGATGGCAACTCCTATTCATCAGTTTTGCAGATGGCTGGCCAGCACCCCGGTCAGCAACACGATCCAGGATGCTGGCTGGATCATTCCGTTGACGCAAACAATACACATTGTCTGCATCGCCCTGCTGATCGGCTCCGTCGCCATGCTCGATCTGCGCGTGTTCGGGCTTGCCGGCCGAAGCGAAAGCATCAGCTTGACGGCTAAGCGACTGTTGCCTTGGATCTGGTGGCCACTGCCGGTTTTCCTGTTGACCGGGTTGGTCCTGATCGTGGCAGAACCGTCCCGCGAACTCGAAAACGCGACGTTCATAAACAAAATGCTTCTGTTGGTGGCGGCCATCGTCGTCACGGCCTTGCTCCAAGTCACTGTGAAGCACGACCCCGAACCAATCGGAGCGTCGGGCGTACGAACCTGGCAAGCCAGGGTTTTGGCCTTCATGTCTCTCGCGCTATTCATCGCGATTGTCTTTGCCGGGCGCCTGATCGCCTACACCGATCACCCTTGACCATGGCGCGGCCAACGAGGCTGCGCGGCATCCCGCCATTTAAGAAAGACCATGATGTCGGTTCACGCTGTTCTCGACTACCTCCAAAACCTTTCGATTCCGACTGAAATACGAGAGGACGGCTCGTCGTTTCAGATCATCGAGTGCGTGCACGTGCTCGCCATCACGTTCGTGGTTGGAACCGTCTTCATGGTGGACCTGAGATTGCTCGGCGTTTCGTCCCGAAAGCGCGCCGTGAGCCGCTTGACAACCGAAATCCTGCCCTGGACCTGGGTCGGGTTCGTCGTCGCCATGGTAAGCGGCAGCCTGATGTTTTCGTCGGCCGCCGTGAAATACTTCGGCAATGTGCCGTTTCGCATCAAGTTTTTCCTGCTGGTGCTTGCCGGCTTGAATATGGCGGTGTTCCACATGACGACGGCGCGAAGCATGGCCCATTGGGACGAGCACCCTTCGCCTCCGCTGTTGGCGAAAATTGCCGGTGCGTCGTCGATCGCACTTTGGATCGGTGTCATCGCTGCCGGCCGTTGGATCGGCTTCAGCGACTTTTGATGCCGAGAAGCGAAAAAGCGAGGAGGCTGAACAATGGGTAGCCTGAGAGCGACCGGCCTGCTGGCCTTAGCTGCGTTCGCCGTTGGGATGCCGCCGCAAACATCGGCGCAAGGCCCGGTCCCGGCCGCGACGACGGTCAAGCCTGGGAGCTCGGAGGCAGGCTTCGGCCCTACTGCCTACTCGACCGGCAACAAGGATTTCCAGGCCGCGGCGCGCGAGTTGGACGCGATGCAGCGACGGATGACGCAAATCGCGGAGCGCAAGGTCTCACCGCCGGTTCAGGCGTTCGCCAAGCAGGCAAAACTGAGCTTCAGCGGAGGGGCGTCCAGTTTGCGCGGCATGAGCGATGATCAAGGGGTGCCTATGGTGGGCGCCGCCAGCCTGGCGCGCGAACACCAGACCCTGGTCGACCTGCTGCAGGCGGAAAACGCCGACGTTGATCGCCTGTTCGTCGATTTCGAGGTGCTGTTGCTGAAAGAGGCTCTGGGCCTGGTCGAACCCTACGCCACCGGCGGTGAGGATGCGCGGTGGCGCGAAGCCGCTGCCGAAGCCGCATCAGAAGACCGCACGCTGCTTTCCGCCGCGCGGGCCTTGCAGAAATCCTAGGTCGGCGCTCTTGCATCCGGGCTCCGTTCCACTCGTTCAACCCACGCAAGCTGTCCCGATTGAGCGACGTAATCCGAGCCTAGCCGGGTCGAGGCGGCCTTGCAGTCGCGGGCGGCTCATTCTAGTAAGGTCCCCTGACCAGCAACGATATCTGCGGGTGGTCGGACAAGTGCGTTGTCTAGCTCGGGCAGAACGCTGCCGAATACTGGCTGGCAACGGCCGCGAAACGATGCATCCCCCACCCCCGACAGGAGATCCGACGTGAACCACCAGGCAGCCACCGCGGCGTTACCGAACGGCCTCATCGAGCAGCGGGAAGCGTTTTACCAGGAACTGCACGGCGAAGGCATGGAGGCACTCTGGCGCGTGATCGCGACCGCCGCCCAGCACGAGCCGCGGGTGCAGAGCATTCCATTCATTTGGCGTTGGCAGAATGTCCGTGCCAAGATGATGCGCGCGAGCGACTTGGTGACGCCGCAGGAAGCTGAGCGACGGGTGCTCATGCTGATCAACCCGGCCTACGAGTCCAAGACGGCGCGTACCGTCGGGATGATTTTCGGCGGCATCCAATTGATCATGCCTGGTGAGATTGCCGACAGCCACCGCCACACGCCGAGCGCACAACGCTTCATTATCGAGGGCAATGGCGGCTACACCGCGGTTGAAGGCGAACGGACCTATATGTCAAAAGGTGATTTCGTCATGACGCCGACATGGTCCTGGCATGACCATGGCAACGAGTCCGATGCGCCGATGATCTGGCTGGACGGCCTAGACCTACCGTTCGTCAACATTCTCGACGCAAATTTCTTTGAGGATTACGAGGTCGGGGGGCAGCTCACGCAGCCAATTTTCCGGGTGCCGGAGGACGCTTCCCGCCGTTGGGGGCGCAACCTGCGCCCAACATGGCAAACGCCCAAGAACCCGGCCGTGTCTCCCATCCTGAACTACCGCTGGACGGATTGCCGCGACTCGTTACATGAGTTGCGCAACGAGGTTGGCAGCCCAACGGATGGGGTGATCCTGCAATACGTAAACCCTCTCACCGGAGGGTCCACCCTGCCGACGATCACGTCCTATCTCCAGCTCCTGCGCACGGGAGAGCGCACGCAGGCGCACCGCCATACGTCCAGCACCGTCTATCACGTGGCGGAGGGCGGCGGCAGCAGCGTGATCGGCGGGGTCGAATTCAAATGGGAAGAAGGCGATACGTTCGTCGTCCCTTCCTGGGCTGTGCACGAGCATCAATCCGACGGCGGCGAGGCCGTGCTGTTCTCCTATAGCGACCGCCCGATCATCGACGCGTTCGGACTCTATCGAGAGGCGGCGGCTGAAACGAAGTGGCAGGGCTGAGTGGGCCGGCAAACGTACCCGGCGGCCGGGTCGTGAGCGAACCGGGCCACGTGGCCTGGTCGGATATCCTGGCGTGCGAACGCGTCGTGCTGCGCTTCACTGCCGCGTTCGATGCGGGTGATCTCGAAGGCATGCTGGCAGAATTCTCGCAGGATGGCGTTTGGCAGCGGCAAGACGGTTCCGTCGCCGGGCATGCCGGGTTGCAGGATTTGATGGCTAATCGGTCGCCAGACCTGCTTGTTCAGCATGTGATCAGCAACATGCGGGTTGCCCTGACCGGCCCTGGCAAGGCATCCTGCACATCTTACGTGACGGTATACCGGGACGACGATGGGGGACCAAGGCCGGTCCCGCTCCGCCAACCGGCGCTGGTCGGGATTTACCACGACCAGCTTCGCAAAGCGGGCGAGGTTTGGCAGCTTGCTGGCCGCAGGGTGGCGGTCGATTTCAAGCAACCATGACGGAGCAAGCCGATGCGCCTCGCCGTTTTTGAAGCCAATGGGCGCCGCAGCTACGGCGCCGTTGAGGGTGACAGCGTGCTGGACCTGGGCAGCCTCGGCGTCTTGAGCTTCGCCGACCTCCTGCTGCAGGGCGGCACGAACCTGCCAACCGGCCCGATGTTGCCGCTTGCGTCCCTTACGCTGCTGCCTCCGCTCGCCGACCCGGCGAACAAGGTGCTGGCGCTCGGCTGGTCGTATCGGTCCCACCAGGAGGAAACCGGGCATAAAGCCGATCCGTTTCCGTTCTTCTTTCTCAAGCACGCGCAAACTCTGGTCGGGGACGGCCAGCCTATCATGCGTCCAAGAGTCTCCGACGCCTTTGATTTCGAGGGCGAGTTCGCCATCGTCATCGGCAAGCCCGGGCGCCATATCCCGGAGCGCGATGCCATGGGGCACGTCGCCGGGTATTCGGTGCTGATGGACGGTTCAATACGTGACTGGCAGAAGCAGAGCGTTACGGCCGGTAAGAACTTCGACCGGTCCTCCTCGTTCGGTCCGTGGATCGTGACCGCCGACGAGGTCACCGACCCCCACGGCCTGCAACTCACCACGCGCCTGAACGGCGCCGTGATGCAGGACACGAGCACGAGCCAACTGGCGTGGTCGGTGTCCTACCTCATTCATTACTGTTCCTCCTTCACCGCGCTGCGTACGGGGGACGTCATCTCGACGGGCACGCCCGGCGGGGTCGGCCATAAGCGCAGCCCGCAAATCTGGCTGAAACCTGGCGACAGGCTCGAAGTCGAGGTCAGCGGTATCGGTGTGCTGTCCAACGGCGTGGAGCAAGAATAGGCGTTCCTGTCGCCGCCGGGAAACTTCGGCCGTTCAAGTGCCACTGCGCGTCAGGTTAGTAGGCGTTCAATGATCGCGCGATAGTCGTTTCGGGTTGGCTTGTACGGGCTAGCCCGGTTGAACGGGCTGGCGACCATGCTGTCCAGGAGCGCTTCCACCGGCCCTGCCCGGTAGCCAGCCTCCCGATACGTGGCCGGGAGGCCCAGCGTGCGGATCAACGCCCGGAGCCCGTCCGGGATGCCAGCCGGGTCCCTAAGGCCAAGCGTTGCGGCGATGCGATGGGCCTTGGCTGGCGCGTGGGGCGCCACCAAAGCCACGGTCAGTGGCAAGGCGGCGGCGACCAGCACGCCGTGATGCAGGTTCTGGTCGCCGCAAGCCAACGCGACCGCGTGAGCGGGCCCAAGCCCCTTGTGGATGGCTGCCCCGCCAGCGAAGGCGGCCGCCATCAGCGAGGCACGGGCCGTGTCGTTTTCAGGCTCGAGCGCGGCTGCCAAATCGGCGTAGGCGCGCGCAAGGCCATCCAGCGCCAGCGCATCGATCACTGGGTTGCCGGGATCCGAAAGGTAGCCCTCCAGGCAGTGAGACAGGGCGTCGATCCCCGTCGCCGCGACCAGCCGGCGCGGCAGCGTGCGGGTAAGGTCCGGATCGCAGATCGCGACCCGCGGCACCAGGCGTGGGCTGCGCGTTCCCGTTGCATGGCTGTTCGGGTCGTCGTGCAGCGCAGCGACGGGCGAGCTTTCGCTTCCGGTGCCAACCGTCGTAGGAATGGCGACCAGCGGCGCCACGGCGGACACGCGCTCCGGCTTGCCCTGCATGTCGGCGGCGCGCGCCAAGCCGCTCCGCGCCATCGCGGCGACGAACTTGGACGTGTCCAGCACCGAGCCGCCGCCCACGGCGACGATCCCGTCGCATCCGGCGTCGCGATAGGCTGCAAAGGCTGCGTCCGCCCCAGCAAGCGTCGGGTTTTCCGGCACGTCGACGAAGGTCGCGGCCGGGCTGGGAAGGGCTCGGAGGGCGGCAGCTACGGCGCCTGCCCGCTCCAGGCCGCGGTCGCTCAGCAGCAATGGCCGGCGCACGCCCAACGACGCCAACTCTCCCGCCAACGAGGCCAGGGCGCCGGCGCCGAACAGCAGGCGCGGCAACGGCAACACAGGAACCATCATGCCTCTCCAAGCGGCGGCTGCGCTCGCTTTGCCTTGCGCCGGCCGGCAAGACTGCTTAGTCAGGCTGCCTGACATGGTCAATCAAGCGCGGGCGCTGATCGCAGTCCCGTCCCGGTTTGCCTGCCACAACAGCCTGGCGCAACAGCCTGGCACAACCATGAATGAGGGAGCTGACATGAACGAGATCACGCCAATCCGGCTCAACGGGCGCACAACTCACTTCATTGACGGCCAATGGTCCGCGCCGGGCGGCCGGACCTTTGCCGATCGCAACCCGTTCAACGGCGAGATCGTCGCCGAAATCGCCGCCGGAGGCCGGGCAGAAGCGGATGCGGCAATCGCGGCCGCCCACGCCGCGTTCCCGCGCTGGGCCGCCATGCCGCCCAGCGACAAGCAGCGCCTGTTCCTGAAGGCCGCCGACATCGTGGAGCGCCGCCGGCAGGACCTCGCCCACGTCATGGCCGTCGAGGCCGGCACCGGCGGCGCTTTCGCCGGCTACCAGGTCAAGCTCGTGGCCGACCAGTTGCGGCACGCGTCCGGCTGGGTGTTCAAGCCGGTCGGCGACGTGATCCCGAGCGACGTGCCCGGCCGCCTCGCCTTGGCCGTGCGCAAGCCGCTCGGCGTGGTGGCTGGCTTCTCGCCCTGGAACGGCGCGTTCACCTTAGCTTGGCGGACCGTGCTGCTGCCGATGGTGTTCGGCAACACCGTGGTGCTGAAGCCCTCTGAAGAGGCGCCGCTCTCGGCCGGGCTGCTAGTGGCCGAGATCATGGAGGAAGCCGGCTTCCCCGCCGGCACGATCAACGTCGTCACTCATGCGCCGGGCGAGGCCGCTTCGGTGGCTGATGCCTTTTTCGAAAGCCCGGCCGTCCGCAGCATCAACTTCACCGGCTCGTCGGCCGTGGGCCGGATGCTGGCGGCGCGCGCCGGCCAGGCGCTCAAGCGCATCGTGCTGGAACTGGGCGGCTACAACCCGATACTGATTTTGCGGGACGCGGACATGGCGGGCGCGGTGGACACGACGGCGTTCAGCGCCTTTTTTCACCAAGGCCAGATTTGCATGAACGCCCGCAAAGTGCTGATCGAGCGGCCAATCCATGACGAGTTCGTGGAAAAGCTCGCAGCCAAGGTGCGGACCTTGAAGTCCGGCGACCCGACCGTGCCCGGCACCGTGGTCGGGCCGCTGATCAACGATCGCGCGCTCCGTTTGGTGGAGGAGCGGGTGCAGGACGCCGTCGCGCGCGGCGCCCGGGTGGTGACCGGCGCGACGGCTGAGGGCCGGGTTTATGCGCCCACGATCCTGACCGGGGTGCCTGCCTCCGCTCCGATAAACCGGGAGGAAACGTTTGGCCCGGTGCTGATCGTCGAGGCGGTGGACGACGCGGAGGAAGCGTTCGCGAAGGCGTCCGACACGCGCTACGGACTGTGCGCCAGCATCCTAACCGGCGACCAGGCCCGCGGGCTCGACCTGGCGCAACGATTCGATTGCGGCATGGTCCATGTCAACGGCCCAACGATGGCCAGCGAGCCCTCTATGCCCAACGGCGGCGTGAAGGAAAGCGGCTGGGGCCGGTCGGGCCCGTATGCGGTGGAGGATTTCACCGAGATCCGCTTGACGACGATGACCCAGGGGCGCGGACGCTACCCGTTCTGACGGCGCCTCTCGGCCTGCTGGGGGCAGGAGACGCCACCGGCCGCGCTTGCGGTCCTTGCAGCCGTCCTTCGGCCATTCTAGTAAGGCCGCCTGACAAGATAGCAAGCGCAGAGCGCCGGACGACGCGGTGCGGAAGACTTGCGGAACGGGAACGGACGAATGGGAAGCGGGCTCGACCAGACAGCGGCGGTTTCGTCTAGCCGGCCAGTTGCCGCCGAAATCGCGCCGGACGCCGGATTCGACCGTGATTGGCTGGCGGTTGCGGCGTCCGCGTTCGGCATGGTCCTCTGCACGGGAACATTGGCGCTTTATTCGTTCGGCGTTTTCGTCCGCCCGCTGATAGCGGAGTTCGGCTGGAGCCGCACCGGCCTGTTCGGCGCGTTGTCGTTCTTCCAGTTCGGCTTGGCTTTCTCCTCGCCGATCTGGGGCGCGCTGGTTGACCGCTTCGGGCCGCGGGCGGTGATCCTGGCGGCACTGGTTGCCTTGTCCGTTCTTGTCGCCTCGCTGGGGCTGCTCACGCCAAACCTGTGGCACATGTACCTCGTGTTTGCCGCGATCCCGTTGCTTGGCGGCGGCGCGTCGCCGCTGGGCTACGCCGCCATCATGGTGCGGCGGTTCGATCGCCGGCTCGGTATGGCGCTTGGCTTGTCGCTGATGGGCGTCGGCCTGGGTGGCGCGGTCCTGCCGCCGCTCGCGCAATCGCTGCTAACCGACTTCGGCTGGCGAACCGCCTATGTGGCGCTCGGCGGGTTGACGCTGGTGATCACGCTGCCCGCGGCCTTGGTCGCCACCCGCAACGTGCCTGGCCCGGTTCCCCGCCAAGCTGCTTCCACCCTGTCGATCGCGGCCATGCTGCGCACCCGGGCCTATATTCTGATGGCGGTCGCCTTCGTGCTGCTGGGAACGGTTAGCGTCGGCGTGCTCGCCCATCTGGTGCCCATGATGGTGGATCACGGCTTCAGCCCGGCGGAGGCCGCGCGTTTGGCCGGGCTGTCCGGGGTGTCCGTGGTCGTCGTGCGCGGCGGGCTCGGCTGGGTGCTGGACCGGGTGCATGCGCCCTATGTGCTCGCCGTGATCGCGGTGATCGCAGGGGCTGTGCCGCTCCTTCTAGGGTTCGGCGAGGGACAGGCATCCGGCTATGTCGCGGCCATTCTGCTCGGCTCGGCCATCGGGGCGGAGGTCGATTTTGTGTCCTATCTCGTTCGCCGTTATTTCGACCAGGCGGCGTTCGGACGGCTATACGGGATCGCGTTCGGGCTTTACATCCTGGGCACCGGCATCGGCCCTGTCTTGCTGGGGGCGAGCTTCGACTTCCTCGGCGGCTATCGGTCCGGATTGCTCGTGTTCGCGGGGCTGGGGCTGGTGGCCGCGGCGGTGGCGCTGGCCCTGCCGCGCTACGCCGCACCGGGGCGCCGTCTGGATGGCATCGCTTGACGGCGTCCGCCACGCAGCTATCCGTGGCACGAAAGCATAGGAGCGTTCCGATTGCGGATCATAGCCCTTGAAGAGCACTGCACATTTCCGGATCTCGCGGCGCGTATCCGCCCGGAGGCTATCCTCGCCCGTGGCCTGACCCCTGGCGGTCATCAGCCGCCCGTCGTCGCTCGGCGGGACCAGTTGCAGGACGTCGGCGCCGGCCGCCTCGCCGATTTGGATGCGGCAGGCATCACGATGCAGGTGCTGTCCGTAGCGCAGGCTGGGGCGGACTTGCTGCCGGGCGAGGAAGGCGCCGGACTGGCGCGCGACATCAACGACCGCCTCGCCCAAACCGTGGCCGAGCGGCCGGATCGCTACGCGGCCTTCACGCATTTGCCGACCTCGGAACCGGAGTTGGCGGCCGACGAGTTGGAGCGGTGCGTGACGCAGCACAAATTCCTCGGCGGCATGGTGAACGGCACCACCGGCGGCCTGTTTGTCGACGACCCGAAGTTCGAGCCGTTGCTGGCCCGCTTCGAGCGGCTCGGCGTGCCGCTCTATCTTCACCCGGCGCCGCCGCCGCTTGCCGTCCGGCAGGTCTACTACGACCGCCTGCCGGGCTATTCGAGCCTTTTGCTGTCCATCGCCGGCTGGGGTTGGCACTCCGAAACAGCGATTCACGTCCTGCGCCTGGTGCTGTCGGGAGCGCTGGATCGGCATCCTAAGCTTAAGCTCATCATCGGCCACATGGGCGAGGGCCTGCCGGCCATGTTGGCCCGCTGCGACCAGGTGTTCGCCGACGAAGCGCGGGACCGACTGACGCGCACGGTCTCGCAGACCATCACGGACCAGGTGTGGGTGACGACGAGCGGCTTTTTCAGCCTACCCCCCTTGATGGCGCTGTTGTTGACGTTCGGAGCGGACCGTGTGCTGTTCTCGGTCGATTACCCGTTCAGCCCGAACCAGAAAGGTGCCGATTTCCTGCGTTCGCTGCCAGTGTCGGAGGCGGACCGGGTCAAGTTGGCGCATGGCAACGCCGACCGGCTGCTCGGTCTTGCCGGCGCGCAGCATAGTCCATAACGGCTTCCAACCAAGGGCAACAGCATGGCGGACGATGCAAGCGGCGCTGATCTCGCCATACTTGCGGACCTGGAGCGCAAGTTGATGTGGCTGTCCACCTGGACGATCCACAATGCCAACCACCTGCGCCCAAGCGAGGACGGGCTCAAGGTAGGCGGCCACCAAGCCTCCAGCGCGTCGATCGCCACGATCATGACGGTGTTGTACCTGCACGTGTTGCGGCCGGAAGACCGGGTGGCGGTCAAGCCGCATGCCAGCCCGGTTTTCCACGCGATCCAATACCTGCTCGGCAATCAAACGTTGGACAAGCTGCAACGCTTCCGCGGTTTCGGCGGCGCGCAATCCTACCCGTCGCGTACCAAGGACACGGACGACGTTGATTTTTCGACCGGATCGGTGGGCCTGGGCGTCGCGCAAACGCTGTTTTCGTCCCTCGTGCAGGATTACGTGCGGCTGCATGGCTGGGGGAGGGAGCGCGCGGAAGGGAAGATGGTCGCCCTGATCGGCGATGCGGAGATGGACGAGGGAAACATCTTCGAGGCCTTGCTGGAAGGCTGGAAGCACGGGCTGCGCAACACCTGGTGGGTCGTGGACTACAACCGCCAAAGCCTGGACGCCGTGGTGCGTGAGGGGCTGTGGGCCAAGTTCGAGGCGATGTTCCGCAACTTCGGCTGGGACGTGGTCGTGTTGCGCCACGGCGCATTGCAACAAGCCGCCTTTGCCGAACCCGGCGGCGAAAAGCTGCGCGCGTGGATCGAGGCCTGCCCCAACCAGCTTTACTCTGCGCTCACCTTCGGCGGCGGCCCGGCGTGGCGCCGCCGGCTGCAGGACGAATTGGGCGACCAAGGCGATTTGTCGGCCCTGGTCGGCCGGCGAACGGACAATGACCTGGTCGCGCTGATGGGCAACCTCGGCGGGCACGACCTGCCCTCCTTGCTGGACGCCTTCGCGCAGGCCCGCACGCATGACCGCCCGGTGTGCTTCATCTGCTATACCATCAAGGGTTTCGGCTTGCCGCTGGCCGGGCACAAGGACAACCATGCCGGGCTGATGAACCCCCAGCAGGTCGAAACGCTGCGCGCCACCGTGGGCGTGCGGCCGGGCCATGAATGGGACCGCTTCGAGGGCCTGGCCACGCCGCCTGAACAGCTCCAAACGTTCCTTGCGGCCGTGCCGTTCAACGCTGCGGGCCTTCGCCGAACAGAAGCCCCTGTCATCCCCGTGCCGGACGAATTGCCGACGCCGAAAGGTGCCGAGCTGTCCACCCAGCACGGCTTCGGCATACTGATGCACGACCTGGCCAAAGGTGACACGGCGCTGGCCCAGCGCATCGTGACCACATCGCCGGACGTGACAGTTTCAACCAACCTCGGCGCCTGGGTCAACCGCCGCAGCCTGTTCGCGCGCGACGCGCTGGCCGACACGTTCAAGACCGAGCGCATTCCTTCCACCTTCCATTGGCGCTTCTCGCCCGCGGGCCAGCACATCGAGCTGGGCATCGCGGAGATGAACCTGTTCACCATGCTATCCGCGCTCGGCTTGTCGCACGCGATCAACGGCGAACGGCTGCTGCCAGTGGGCACGTTGTATGACCCTTTCATTGAGCGCGGCCTGGATGCGCTGAACTATGCCTGTTACCAGGACGCCCGCTTCATTCTGGTCGCCACCCCCTCCGGCATCAGCCTGGCCGGCGAGGGCGGTGCGCACCAGTCGATCGCAACGCCACTGATCGGCATGGCACAAGACGGGCTGACCAGCTTCGAGCCGGCCTATGTGGACGAATTGGCAGCCGTCCTGCGCTGGGCGTTCGAACACATTCAGGCGCCGGACGGTGGATCGGTCTATCTGCGGCTGTCCACGCGCCAACTTGCCCAGCCGCAACGCACGCTGCAACCAGCGGACATCGCGGACATCACGGCCGGCGCCTACTGGGTTCGCCGCCCCGGGCCGAATGCGGAGGTGGTGGTGGTCTACAGTGGCGCGGTTGCCGCCGAGGCGGTAGAGGCCGTGGGCCTAATCGCGGAGGACCGGCGAGGTGTGGGCCTGCTCGCCGTCACATCGGCCGACCGGCTCTACCGGGATTGGTCTGAGCAGGGCGCATCAAGCCATATCAGCCGCTTGCTGGCGGATGCGGGCCGCGCTTGCGGCTTAGCCAGCGTGCTGGACGGGCACCCGGCGACGTTGGCTTGGCTTGGCTCCGTCCATGGCCACCGCACGCGCGCCCTGGGCGTCACCCGCTTCGGGCAGACCGGCACGGTCGCCGACCTCTACCGTGCAGCTGGGATCGACGCGCAATCGATCATCCGGGCGGTGCGCGAAGTGGCGCCTGGCCGGCCCATGCGACATTTGCGCGCGGTGTGAACGGCAAGCGCGCGCTTTGTCATGCGGTCAGGGTCAGTCAGGTTGTTGCATCAGAGCGGGTAGTGTCTCGGGTGTGGTGGAGACGGGTGATGGCGTAGTCTCTGACTTGTTGCAACGAGTCATGACCGGCGTTTCAGCGCCCTGAAGCAGGGTGGCCGCCCTGTTCGAGGGTGCTGTGGGCAAAGACGTGGTGAGCCGCACCTGGCGCAAAATCAGCACGGATCGGGACGCCGGAACAAGCGCGCCCTGTATGGCAAGGACGTCGTGCGCCTGATCTTGGATGGCATGGTGGTCCGGGTCAGGTTGGACCGGAAAGCCACAAGCCTCTTGCTACTGGTAGTGCTCGGCGTGCGGCGCGACAGACAGAGGTGCTGCTCGCGGTCAAGAACATGGGCGGGGAAAGCGAGGCCGCCTGGCGCAGCATCCTAGACAATTTGGTCGAGCGCGGCCTGCGAACGCCGGAGTTTTTCGTCACTAGCTGTCGCTGCCAAGGACGTTGTTCCTGCTAAGCCTGCTGATGGGTGGTTTTCCACCGAGGGCTGAGTGGGGTCGGGCGGCATTGTAGTCGTGCAGCCATGGGTGCATGGCGTCCTTGCGTTCGGCTGAGCTGTTGAATGCGGCGGCATAGGCCCATTCGCGGATGCTGCTTTGGATGAAGCGCTCGGCTTTGCCGTTGGTCTTCGGCGTGCAGGGCCGGGTGCGTTTGTGGGCCACGCCATGGTTGTCCAGCGCGGCGGCGAACAGCTTGCTTTTGCAGGCCGCCCCGTTGTCGGTCATCACGCGCTGGACGGTGACGCCGTGCTGCTTGAACCAGGCAAGGCTGCTTTCCAGGAAGGCGGTTGCGTCTTCCTTGCGTTCGCTGGGCAGCAGCTGGGTGAAAGCCAAGCGCGAGCGGTCATCGATGGCCACGTGCAGGTATTCCCACCCGAGGCCGCGGCCATCGGCGCGCCGGTTGCTTTGGCTGGTGCGGTCGCCGGTGCGGTCGCCGGTGCGGTCGCCGGTGATGCGATGGCCGATG
>CAXTTH010000007.1:0-21391 GCA_964247035.1 uncultured Acetobacteraceae bacterium | reverse complement strand
ATCACCTCAACCAAAACCCGCAAATGGGCGTGCGTCACTCAATAAAACCAGTCGTGTTACACGTGTTTTCCGGCCGCTATGGCGAGTGCAGCCGCTTGCACCGATTGGGCTACCTGCTCTCAAATTGCTTGATCAGCCCAGTCACTTGTAGGCTGAAAACGGCCACTTGGGGAACAGAGTGGATACGCACCGCGCGGTTGACTGTTGCCCGTCCCTGGCAGCCTGACCGGCAGCCAGCACTGCTGAGCAACGCCGTTGCTACAACACCGCTGGGACATGATTTCTACCGTCCGCTCGGTGACCGGCGGTGTCCAGTCGCGCCGTTGCCGCACGCACAGGCCAACTCGCTTGGCAATCTCCGTCTCTAAAATCACGTCCACGCGTGACGATGGCGGCTACTGTGTTCTTGCTCAGACCGATCTCGCGCCCGATCAGCAAGAGCTCCGACCCTTGGGGACGGGGCGGCCTGTTCCTCAGACAGGTGGCCCTCTTCCAATGATGCTGTCGGGCGCTCCCGTCAGCGTGGTCGCCTGCCGGTGGGCCTGGGTGCCTTGCACAGCAGGTCCAGCAACATCGTTGCTGCCGGGGTCAGCGGCAGGCCGGCGCGGTGGATCAGCACGATGGCAGGCGCTGGCAGTGTTTCCCTTACTGCGATGGCCTGCAGCGTCGCCTCGATGGGTTTGAACGACAGCCACTGCACGGGCACCATCGCCAGGAGGTCGGTGTTTGCCAGCGTCACCAGCAGCGTCAACGCGGATTGGCTTTGCAACGCGATGTGCGGCGGCGGCAGCCCGTGGGAGCGGAACAATTCACTGAATTCCTTGTCGGCGCGCAATGTGATGGAAGTCGTGGCCCATTGCGCATCGGCCAAGCCGGCCAGACTCGCCACATGGGCCAGGGGATGGCCGCGCCGCCCGATCACGACGCGCGTATTGCCGAACAGCTCTTCCTGCAACAAGTCTGTTGGCAAGGCATCGCCCGGCGCCGGGCCGATGTAGAAGTCGATGCTGCCGTCCCGCAGCCCAACCTCCAGGGTCGGGTAGATGCCCTCAATCACCCGCAACTCCACGGCCGGGTAGCGGGTGCGGAACGGGCCGATGGCCTGCGGCAGCAACGCCATGTGGGCCGCGATGGACAGCGCGATGGCTACGTTGCCCTGCGTCCCGCCCTTCAACTGGTCAACCTCGTCGCGCGCGCGCCGCATCTCGTGCAGGATCGCGGTCGCGCGTCGCACGAACGCCGTACCCGTGACGGTGAGCGTCATGCCTCGTGCATGCCGGTCGAACAGCGGCGACCCAAGCTCCCGCTCCAACTCTGAAAGGCTGCGAGTCAGCGCGGGCTGAGCAAGGTTGAGGTGGCGGGAGGCGGCGCGCAGCCCACCCCGTTCGGCGATGGCGACGACGTCGCGCAGGTGATGCAGCTTCATCCGGAAGTGATACCTGGATCGATGCAGATGGATCAATCTGCCATCTTCCGGCGATCGCCCGTTTTTTTGCATAAAGCGCGCTAGCAAGCCGGCCGAAGAACAGGCTTGGAGGAAGCGACGTGTCATGGCCGTCCATGACGCAACATCCGGGGACCAACATGACGCAGATCAGAACACTGGCAACGCCGCAGCCCCGCCGGGCCGGTGAGCTTGGCGTCCATTCCGTCGATACGTTCAACCTGGTTGTTCCGGACCTGAAGTACGCACAACGTTTCTACGGCGCGTTCGGCCTGGATGTGCGGGAGGAGGGCAATACGCTCGGCCTGTTCACGCACGGGCAGGACCACCGTTGGGGCCGGGTTAGCGAAGGTCCCGCCAAGCGGCTCAACTACGTGTCGTTCGGCGCCTATGCGGAAGACCTGGAGGGGCTGCGTGCCCGGCTGAAACAGAACGACGTGGCGCAGATAGGCCCGCCCGCGGGATTTGAGAGCAACGGCATCTGGTTCCGCGATCCGGACGGCACGCTGATCGAGATGCGCGTGGCCAAAAAATCCTCGCCGAACGAGAAGGCGGTGCAGTCCAACCCGTCCTCTCCACCGGGCATGCAGGGCTCACATCCACGGTCCAAGGCATGGCAGATCCAGCCGCGGAGGCTTGCGCATATCCTGCTGTTCAGCAGCGACATCAGCCGCTCGATTGCTTTCTATCACCGGGTCCTGGGCCTGCGCCTGTCAGACCGGTCCGGCGACGGGGTCGCCTTCATGCACGGCATTCATGGCAGCGACCACCACATGATCGCGCTGGCCAAGTCGGGCGGGCCAGGCCTGCACCACTTGAGCTGGGATGTCGGTTCTATCCATGAGGTCGGGCTTGGCGCGATGCAGATGGCCGACCGCGGCTATGCCGCCGGGTGGGGCATGGGCCGGCATGTGCTCGGGTCCAACTACTTCCACTACGTGCGCGACCCGTGGGGCAGCTACAGCGAGTATTCCTCCGACATCGACTACATCCCGATGGATTGCGATTGGGAAGCGGCAGACCACCCGGGCGATGATGCATTCTACGTCTGGGGACCGAACCCGCCGGCCGATTTCGTGACCAACTACGAACTCGCCTGACCGATGGACAGCCTGGCCGAGGTGGACGTGCTAATCGCAGGGGCAGGGCCGGTCGGGCTGTCACTGGCGATCGAACTGGGCCGGCGTGGCGTGTCCTGCCTGGTTGTGGAGCGCAATGACCGTGTCGGCTACAGCCCGCGCGCCAAAACGACCAACGTGCGCACCCGTGAACACCTGCGCCGATGGGGCATCGCAGACACGTTGCGCGCCGCCTCGCCCATCCCGCCCGACTACCCGCCAGACGTGGTGTTCGCCGCCCGGATGACCGGCCCCACGCTCGCCCGATTCGAGAACGCATTCAACGGCCGGCATGTGCGCAGCGAGCTGTACAGCGAGGAAGCCCAGTGGGTTCCGCAATACACGCTGGAGGAAGTGCTGCGGGCCCGTGCGGCCGGCCTGCCGGGGGTGGACATCCGTTTCGGGCTTCAGGCGTCCCGCTTCGAGCAGGACGAGACGGGGGTGACTGTCGAGCTGGATGACGTGCGGGATGGGTCCCGCAGCACCGCCCGTTGCTCGTACCTGGTGGGTGCCGACGGTGCGCGGAGCACCGTGCGCGAGGCGATCGGCGCCACGATGACAGGCGACGACCGCGCCGTGTTCGGCAACTACAGCATCATCTTTCGGGCACCCGACCTGGCCCGGCGCCATCTGCACGGCCAGGCGATCATGTACTGGCTGGTGAACCCGGACGTGTCCGCCCTGCTCGGCCCGATGGACATGGAGGGCCTGTGGTTCTTCATGGCTACCAAGCTGCCCGGCAACATCGACCCGGCCACCGTTGATGCCGCAAGCATGATCCGAATCGGCACAGGGCTGCCCGATCTCGCGATCGAGGTCATCAGCGGCGACCCGTGGGTGGCGCGCAGCCTCATCGCGGACCGTTACCGGCGCGGCCGCGCGGTCCTGGCCGGCGACGCCTGCCACCTGCACCCGCCTTTTGGCGGCTTCGGGATGAACATGGGCATCGGCGACGCCGTGGACCTGGGCTGGAAGCTGGCGGCCATGCTACAGGGCTGGGGCGGCAAAGACCTGCTCGACAGCTATGAGCGCGAGCGCCGGCCGGTGCACCAGCGCACCATGGACGAGGCGGCTGCCAACTATGCCACGGTCGGCAACGACCTCGTGCGCGACGGGCTGGAGGAGGTCGGGCCGCGCGGCGATGCCGTCCGGCGGCTCGTGGGCGATGCCATCCTGAAGAGCAAGGTGCGTGAGTTCAGCACGCTCGGCCTAGTGCTCGGCGCGAATTACCACGGCTCCCCGATCGTGGCGCCGGACGGCACGGAACCGCCGCCGCGGGATGCGGTGCGCTACGTGCCCACGGCGTCGCCAGGCTGCCTTGCCCCTCATCTGTGGCTGGCCGACGGATCTTCGCTCTACGACCATTTCGGTCCCGGTTTCACGCTGCTGATCACGGCCGGCGATCCCGCAGCGGCAGACGCCATGGCGTCAGCAGCAGCGCGGCTCGTCATCCCGCTCACCATCCTGGCCCCGCCGGATGAGCGGCTGCAGCGGCTTTACCAGGCGAACTTCGTCCTGATCCGGCCGGACCAGCATGTGGCATGGCGCGGTGACGAACTGCCACGGGATGCAGCGGCTCTCCTGCGGCATGTCACTGGACAGTGGCGATTGAGCACAGCCACAATGGAGACCCTCGATGTAGGGCGCTGATCGATGCTGGGCTGATATCGCCGTTGCAAATCCATGTCTTCGTGCTGTGCTGCCTGGTCGCGGCTCTGGATGGCGTTAATACGGTTTCCATCGGGCTGGCCATGCCATCCCTTGCAAGCAAACTCTCCCTCCGGCTCAACAGCTTCAGGCCGGTGTTCTCGGCCGCCTTGTTCGGAGCTACGCTGGGAGCATTTGCTTTCGGACCGTTGGCTGACCGGTTCGGCCGCAAGGCGATGCTGGTCACGGCGGTGCTTTTCTTCGCGGCCTTCAAGTTCCTCATGGTGTTGGCAGACTCGCATGCCGTGCTGATCGGCATCCGTTTCCTGGCAGGCCTCGGGTTGGGGGTGCAACGCCGTGCTTCCTGACGCTTGCGGCGGAACACGCGCCAGCGCGGGCAAGGGTGAGCATCACAAATGCGATGTGGGCGGATTTCCCGCTCGGCGGCATGCTCGGCAGCTTCCTAAACGGATGGCTGATCGAGTGTTACGGCTGAGAGGCGCTGTTCTATGTGGGAGGGCTGGCACCATTGGCTGTCAGGTTGCTCATCGTAGTGTTCGTGCCGGAATCGGTGCGCTATCCCGCAGCGCGCGAAGGGTCGGCTTTGCGCGTCGGCCCCATCCTGGCGCGCATCGAACCGGCGATGACGGGCAGGATCGGCGGCGCGACGCGCTTCGTGTCCATGGAACGGAAACTTCCCGGCATTCCCGTTGCGAACCTGTTCACGGCCGGGCGGGCACCGGGCACCGTGGCATTGTGGGTGCCGTTCTTCATAGCCTTCGCCGTCCTGATCGTCGTTGTGCTGTGGACGCCGGCGCTCCTGCGGCGGGCTGGGATGACGGTGCCCGATGCCGCCTTCGTGGTCGCTGTCCATGGCGCCGGCGGCTTTCTGGGCATGGTGCAGGCAGGCTATCTGTTCGACCAGTTCGGCATCCTGGCACTGGTCCCGGCGTTCCTGCTCGGCTGCCTGTTCAGTGCGCTGCTCGGGCAGGTCGGCGCCTGCGTGCCGCTCGCGGCGGCCTGCGACGGGTTGATCGGCATGCGTGGGTGTCGCGCGTCCGGGGTGATCGCCATGGCGGCAGTGGTCTATCCGACCGCGATTTGCTCCGCCGGGATTGGCTGGGCGATGGGCATGGGCCGGCTCGGCCAGGTGTGCGCGCCGCTGCTGGTTGGAGCATTGCTGACGGCCGGCTGGACGGTGGGGGGCGTGTTCCTGGTCGTGGCTGCCGGACCTGCCATCGCAGCCATTGCCACACCGACCGCTCGGGAATTGTTCGCGGGCGCTGCCGTGTCAGGCGCTGCGCTGCGGGTTGCTGCGGAGTAGCCTGCCCGTTGCCACCGGCAAGCCAAGCCCGCCCCCGCGCGTAGAGGTGTTCCACCTCCGGCCCCCGCAGGCCCGGCATGTACGGCACGGCGGCCCGCAAGATCAATCGCCACGCCAAGGGCCACGGCGGAGGCAGCCAGGTACTGCCACATCGGCGCAGCCAGGCCGTAGTCGCGCGTCAGCCACGCCAGGGTCAGCGGCGTCAGCCCCGTGAACAGCGCCGTGCCGATGCTGTACGGGAAGGCAAAGCCGCTCTGCCAAATCGCGGTGGGGAACAGGGAGGAGATCAGGG
Source organism: uncultured Acetobacteraceae bacterium (assembly GCA_964247035.1). Taxonomy (GTDB): domain Bacteria; phylum Pseudomonadota; class Alphaproteobacteria; order Acetobacterales; family Acetobacteraceae; genus LMUY01. The sequence continues at coordinate 15,566 of CAXTTH010000007.1, read as the reverse complement.
CCGGCACCATCGCGCGCACGCACCCGGCGCCTAGGCCGACGATGACGAAAGCAAAGACCGACCAGGAATCCGCCGGCCCCAGGGTCGGGATGAAGTGGAAGAACCAGATGCAAATGGCGGCATTCAGCACTGCACCTACAGCAATCGCTCGCTCCCAGCCGAGCACGTCATGCAGGGCCCTTATAGCGGCATGGCCGACACGAAGGCGACCACGCCCACGACGTTGGCGGTGAACACGAGCGGGGCGAAGAAATGCATCTTTGTGGTGAGGAACGTCGGCAAGTACTGGAAATACACGCCGCTGGTGGTGGAGAACATGAACACCAGCGCCAGGGCCACAGTGCATTGCCGGCGATACTGCCCCAGCACGACGCCGAGCGGCAGATGCCGGGTCTCGCCGCACTCCTGCTTCATCTTCTCGAATATCGGCGTCTCGGCCAAGTGACGCCGCAGGTAGGCGGCCATGAGGCCGAATAGCCCGCCCAGGATGAACGGCATGCGCCAAGCGAACGAGGCCAGCGCCGGGTCGAGTGCCGCGACCAGGCTGGCCAGGGCGGCCACGCCGGCGCCGAGCAGCAGGCCGCAGTCCATGATGCCCTGGAACGTGCCGCTGAACAGGCCGAGGCGCGGCACCGGGGCATGCTCGCTCACGAATACGGAGGTCGTCGGCAACTCGCCGCCAACCGCGCAGCCCTGGAGCACGCGCAGGAGCAGCAGGGCGGCCGGCGCGAGCCAGCCGATGGCGGTAGGTGGGCAGCACCCCTTCAGGAAGGTCGGCACCGACATCAGCAGCATGGTGGACACGAACATCTTCTTGAGGCCGATCCGGTCGGCGTAGTGGGCTATGATCATGCCGGCGATCGGGCGCACCAGCTAGAGCATGATGACATCGCGTCCGCTCAGCCATCCCGCCCTCGCTTGATTTGAGAGGGTGATTCAGACATTTGGCGAAGCAGCCAAATGTCATCACGCTCTAGCCGATCGCGTAGATGCCAAACGCCTGCACCTGCTTGACCCAGGGCGAAGCGCCGGGCGGGAAGAACTTGATGCCGATGGCCGCCGCGACGAAGACGTGAACCTGGAAGTCAAAGCATCACAGAACGGCCCCGAGCGAAGCCAGCCCGAGATTGTTCGCGTCATGCCGCGTGGTGGCCGTGGGTTCTCCCTTCTTGTTGTCAGCCACGCCGGATGTGTTATCCGGCTGCGTCAGTCCGGGGCGCCTGGTCCACGATCGGGTTTCGCAGGATGCCGAGCCCCTGCATCTCGACCTCGCACACGTCGCCAGGCTTCATCCACAGCGGCGGCTTGCGCGCAAGGCCCACGCCGGATGGGGTACCCGTCACGATGATATCCCCGGCTTCGAGCGTGAAGGCCTCGCTCAGGACGGAGATCAGCGTGGCGATGTCGAACACCAGATCGTCGGTGGAGGCGTCCTGCACCACTTGGCCGTTGAGCCGGGTCTGCAGCCGCAACCCGGCGCAACCCGGCGGCAGTTCGTCCGCCGTGACCAGCCAGGGGCCGAAGGCGCCCGTGTCGTCGAAGTTCTTGCCGACAGTCCATTGCGGCGCCTTGAACTGGTAGTCCCGAATGGAGGCGTCGTTGAATAGCGAATACGCCACCACGTGCTCTAGCGCGCGCGCCTTCGGGATATCCCGCCCGCCACGCCCGATGACGCCGACGAACTCGCCCTCGTAGTCCAACTGGTCGGACACGCGGGGGCGCACGATAGGAGCACCGTGGCCGATCAGGCTGGAGGCGAACCGGCCGAAGATGGTGGGGTAGCCCGGCACCTCGAACCCGCTCTCCGCAGAATGGTCGGCGTAGTTCAGCCCGACGCAGAGGATCTTGGGCGGTGTGGGCAGCGGCGGGAGCAGCGCCACTGCTTCCATGTCGATCGCGGGGCCTTGCAGCAGGGCGCGCCCTGCTGCCAGCAGAGATTCCAGCCCTTGGGCGGCGAGACTGGTCAGGGAGCCGGGGTAATTCGCATGCGGGGCCGGGTAGCCGTGGAATACGCCATCAGCCGTGGCGGCAGCCAAGCCCTCAACACCATCATGGCGATAGGCAGCAAACCTCATGGCAATCTCTCCCGGTGGCCGCGGAACAGACAGTGGCCGGTTCAACCTCTTGGCGGCTCAGTGTCAGGCCTGTCAACAAAAAATCTATTTTCAATCGAAAATAGATTTTCACTCGCCGGATGAAGTAAGCAGAGTCATGCCCCGGCTTGCCATTCCCAACAGCAGCGCCACCAAGGACACCTACGATCGCCTACGTGCCGATTTGCTGGCGTGCCGGATGCAACCTGGCGCCCGGTTGAAGATTGCCGATCTCTGTCAAACCCTGTCGGTCAGCCTCAGCGCCGTCCGCGAAGCACTGTCACGGCTAACGTCGGAGGGCCTGGTCGTCGCCGAACCGCAGCGCGGCTTCCGCGTGGCACCGATCTCGGCCGATGAATTGCGCGATCTCACGGCCGTGCGCGCCGATATCGAGGGAATTTGCCTGGAGCGGGCGATCGCCGCCGGCGATGTCGCCTGGGAGACGGGGCTTGTCGCCGCGCTTCACAGCCTGTCGCGCATCCCGGAGCGCGCATCCGGGGACCCGCAACGCCTGAACGAGGCCTGGTCCGCCGCGCACGCCGCCTTCCACGAGGCCCTGGTGGCGGCCTGCGGCAGCCCATGGCTGCTTCGCCTGAGGGGCATCCTATATGTGCAGAGCGAGCGCTATCGGCGCTTGTCAGTACCGCTGACGACGGTGGCACGCGACCTAGGCCGGGAGCACCGGGACATCATGGACGCGACACTCGCCCGCGACATCGCACGCGCCAAGATGCTCATGTTTGGCCATATCGAACTGACGACGACAATACTGGTGCAGCAACCCTGGATGCAAACGAGGCCGTTAGCCACGCCACGATCTGCCATCGGGTTGCCTAAACTGTGGAGTTCCCGGATGGCTTAACTGCCTGCCTCCGGCATGGCACTACTCGTGACGCCGGATCCGGCTTGACCATGGCCTTCGACGGATCCGGCAACCCGGCCGCCAGCAGGGCCAGCGATTCACGCACGATCGGGACAAGGGCTGCGGCAGGTCGGATTTCAGGAACGCGTCGATTGCCGCCTGCATTGTTGCAGCGACGGCCGCCGCGACCAGGCGCGGGTAGAGGTCGGTCGATGCGTCCGTCCCGGTGCGTTCGGCCGCCGCAAAGGGATTGCCCCGATCGAGGCTCGCGCGCAGGACGGAGGGGACACCGAAGATCAACCGCAGCTCCGCTATCGAGGATGGGTCCGGCGCCAGATGCCCCGTGCCACGGTGCACCACGGGGTCACGATGGCCTGGACCACAGCCTCCCACAAAGCTTATCCGCCGGGCGAGCACGCAAGTCGGCTGCTGCATGCCGTATTCCGGCGAGGTAGTAGCTGGTCAGCGCGTCCGCTTTGCTTTCGAAGTAATTGTTGAACGTGCGGACGGACACATTCGCCTCGGCCGCAATGTCCTCAATCCGAAGCTGATCCAGCCCGTCGCGCAGCGCGAGCCGCATCGCGGCAGCAGCAAGCGTCTCCCGCGTTTCCTCGATTATGCGGACCCGCAGGCCCGACGCAGCAAGTTATGCCGATTTTGCAGCTTTGCCGTTCATGCAAGTTTGCTCGTGGGCTAACCTGGCACGCTTGGCAAGGCGGCTCCACCAAGGTCGGGAAACGGACAGAACATGGCGAAGCTCCAGTCGAGCGCAGTAAATAGGGTAATGCGGATGCGCGTTTACGGCGAGCGTGCCCAATCCTTATGCGGCTTGCCGATCGCCAGCATCGTGGCCTTGGCCCTGCATGGGACGGTCGCCGCGGCGCAGACGCCGGGTATGCCGCCCGGGTCCGGCCCGCCCCGAATTCGGCTGCCGCGATCTAGGCAAAGCAGGCCGTACACTGTAGCAATGCCCCGTACCGGTCGCGACGCCGGACGCGACGTCCCTCCCAATCAGCGTCCTGCATCGGGGCGATGGCGGGCCGCGGGTCGTGCTGATTCATAGCGGTGTCCAGGGTAGGCTCGGCGGCGGCCCGAGCACCTTCGTCAAGCAGCAAGCGCTGGCAAGCTGCGCTGGCAGCTTAGCGCCATTTTCGGCAGTCCTAGAGCCGTCGTGCCCAGTCAGGTCCGTCTTTACATAGCCCGGACTGACCGAATTCACGACAATGGGCATATCTCGCAACTCTTCGGCGAGCTGTACGGTCAGCATGTTGACTGCCGCCTTAAAGGCATTGAGACTTCCAACCAAGGATAATTCTGATCTTTTCGGCATAGGTTCTGGGATCTTGCAGGGGGTGCAGCAGGCGCAAGGACAGGTCCACCATGGTGCGGCACTTGGACACCAGCTTGGTCCGGCGGCGGAAGCGGGCGAGGCAGTGCCGGACGTTGCTGTTGTCCTGCTTGATGGGGAAGGCCAGGTCCTTGCCGGTGAACGGCTGGCCCGGCGGGATCACCCGATGGGCAGCCCTGCCAGTCGTCGGTCACGAACGTCTTGCCAGCCAGGCCCACCTTGTCGATCAGCCGGCGGCAGGTTGCCTCATCACGCCCACCCAGAAGCATCGCGCAACGATCCCCCAGCGGGATGCCAGCGAAGCTGACTGGGCCACGGTTCGCCGCTGGTCCACGTCATGGGCGCGCCAGGCCCACAGCTTGGCAGGCTTTTTTCCAGGCAATGCCACATCTCACCCACCTCCACCGTCACCACGGCGGCTGACACTTGCGGCTCCAGCAAGGCAGCAGCTTGCGCGCGCACCCACTTCAGCACCGCCACGTTGCTCACCCCCAGCAGGCGGCTTGCCACGCAAGGGCGTATCGGTGAGATGCCACCCGCACGCCCGGCAGCGATAGCGCTGATGCCCGCGTGCCGTGCCGCTCTTGGCATGGTCCGAAGCCCCGCACCGCTTGCCACGCAACCCAGCCGCCAACGTCCGCAGCCCCTCACGCACAGGACACCAGCCTGCTCAAGTCACTCGCTGCCGCAAGTCAGAAGTCTCGAGGCATTGTAGCGGATCAACAACACGTTACGGCATATGAGGTCGATAGCAACAGACCGGCGAGCGAAGTGACGAACTGACCGCGGCGGCGAGCACTTCCTGCAAGGCGGTGGTAGGTCCGGCCTCGTCGCTGCGCCATCAGGTGCAGTCGGCTTGCCCCGCAGCTGGCGCGAAGCTGGCAAACGGCCTGTGCAGGGGCGCACTCGCTCAGTAAGCCGTTACAGGCTCGTTCGGCAGTACGGGCCTATCATGGCGATAGCATGCAAGGCAGGCCGTTGACATCCTGTTGCCTTCAACCCAGCCGCAGCCCGGCCTGGATATTGCTGGTATGGATGCGCCGGTTCGCAGCGGGAGCATCCTTTTGCCTGTAAAAAGTGTTGAATGGCGGACCCGCAACATCGGGCGCCTTCTGCTATGCGCCGCGGATGCGTTCGTGACGGACAAGCTTCGCGAGGTGGATGGCAGCGAGTTCGGCCCGGTCACCCAGGTGCACATCGCGCTGATCCAAAACCTGGACCTCGGGGGCACCCGGCTTACGCTGATCGCGGCCCGGGCGCAGATGACGAAGCAGAGCATGCTTGAGTTGGTGGACAAGGCTGAGGCGCTCGGCTTCGTGGAGCGCCGGCCAGACCCGGATGACCGCCGGGCAAAGATCGTTGCCTTCACGCCCGGCGGATTGTGGATGATGAAGCAGCTGCAGGACGGCATCGCCGGGGCGGAGCGACATATGGCCTCGGTCACTGGAGCCGCCTTTCTCGGCCGAATGAAAAAGAAGCTGGCCGGGTACACGAATCTCAGCGGAACCGCGAACGGCTTGGCCATGGTGCACGAGACGCCGCCTTGGCGTAAGGGCAACTCCGGCCGGGTGATGGGTTCGGCGTTCCGGACGTTCAGCAATGACGTCATGCAAACCCTTCGCTCGAAAGGCTTCCCCGCCATCGATGAGGTGCACATGACGTTGTTCCGAAACCTCGACCTTGACGGAACGCGACCAACCGAGATCGCCGCGCGGGCCCGCATGACCAAGCAGGCCATGGCCGACCTGATCGCCAAAACCGAGCTGCTAGGGCTGGTCGAGCGCGTGCCGGACCCTGAGGACGGGCGGGCAAAGACCGTCGTTTTCACCAGGTCCGGGCTGCGGCTCTTCGAGCAGACGCGCCTCGGGGTCGATGCAGCGGAACGGCGGCTTGCCTCTCTGGTCGGCGAGTCCTTCCTTGCTGAGATGAAGCGCCGCTTGGCGAGCTATATCGCGAGCGCCGAAACTCTTGCCTACATGGCGTCCGACGTGCGTGAACTCGCCCTTAGGGACGGCCCGCGTGGTGATGCCCAGAATCGCACTCCAGCGGCTCGCGTCAATGCACCCAAGCTGGACGCCGGACCCTCTCCGCGTAGTTCCCGCATGTTGCGCGCTGGGTGAGCCTTGCCGCAGCAGGATCGGCAGGCGGCCAGGGCTTAGGGCGAGATGACATCGCGTCCGCTCAGCCATCCCGCCCTCGCTTGATTTGAGAGGGTGATTCAGACATTTGGCGAAGCAGCCAAATGTCATCACGCTCTAGCTGGTCGGCTCCGGCGGCTGGACGCGTTTTCGCCGCCGCCATGCGACGTGGCCCATGATCTCAGGAGAGAGGACGTCCTTACGCGTCAAGAACCAGCTTCGCGCTGAGCGAGCGGGAACAGCACAGTGTGATCTGCCGGTTTGACGCTTTCTCTTCATCCGTTTGGAACAGGTCCCGGTGGTCGGGCGTGCCTTCGATCACGTCCACCAGGCAAGTGCCGCACACCCCCTGTTCGCACGACAGCGGGATGCTGACGCCGGCGTCCAGCAGGGTTGCCGCGATACTCTGGCCAGCCGGGACGGTGACGGTCTTGCCGCTGCGGCGCGCTTCCACCGTGAAGCTATCGCCTGTGAGGATCACCTCGGCGGAGAAATACTCGCGGTGAATATTAACGTCTGGCCAGCCACGGGTTTCTGCGCCGGCGATGATCCAATCCATGAAGCCTTTCGGCCCGCAAGCGTAGAGGTGCACGCCCGGCCCTGGAGCGGGCAGGCTCTGCGCCGGGTCGAAGCGTTGCGCCACCGGGCCGTCATCGTGATGGACGTGGACATGGGATGCAAAGCTGGCCTCGGCGATATCCCCGGTGAATGCAGTCCGGCCGTGGCTGCGGGTGCAGTAGTGCAATTCGAACGGCCGGCTGAGCGCATTGAGGCGATGCGCCATGGCGAGCATCGGCGTAATTCCGATCCCCCCCGCGAGCAGCACGGAGCAGGACGCATCCTCGACCAGCTTGAAGCTGTTGCGCGGAGCGGAAATGCGCACTCGCTGGCCTTCGAGGAACTCGCGGTGCACAGCGGCAGAACCGCCGCGGCCTCCGGTTTCCAGCAAAATGCCAAGCCGGTAGATACCCCGGTCCGCCGGGTCGCCGCACAACGAGTATTGTCGGACCAGGCCCGCACCGACATGCAGGTCAACATGCGCACCCGCTTCGAACGGCGGCAGCATTGCGCCCTCTGGCGCCGCCAAATCGAGGGAGATGATGCCCTCCCCCTGTTCGCGGCGGCGTAGGATGCAAACCTCAATGACCCTGTCCGATCCACTCAACTCAGTTGTCCCATGATGCCAGGGTTGGTCACGCGTAGCTGCGGCTCACGAACCAATAGGTCCCGATCGCCACGAGAAAGGCCGCCCCGACATCCACCACGATCGGCCGTGGCAAGGTAAGCCGGAACCTTGACAGCACGAACACCACGGACGTGATCAGGAGGACGATGGCAAGCTGGCCGATTTCGACGCCGACGTTGAAACCGACCAACAGCTCTGCCAACCGGGTTGGCGGGATGGGTTCGGCAAGCAGGTCGGCGGCAAAGCCAAAGCCGTGGACCAAACCGAAAACAAGCGTCACGACCAGCCGGATGCGCCCGGCGTCGCCCAGGTTGCTGCTGAAGATCAGGTAGTTCGCGGCAAACACCGCCGCCCCCGCAAGCAGCAAGGGCGGGAGCAGCCCAACGCCGAACGCTCGCAGCGCCGCGGCCGCCAGCAGGGTGCAGCCGGTCACGACCGCCACTAGCACCGGCCGGCGCGTCGCCACGGACACGTTTTCCACGCCGATCAGGACGATCGTCAGCGCGATGAGCGCATCAATGAACTCGGCGTGAGGGCGCAGCACGCCCGTGAAGGCGAGCGCCAGCGTGATGCTGTGGCCAAGCGTGAAGCCGGTCACCACGAACGCGAGGTCCCGCAACCGGCGCGAGATCAACACCATGCCAAGAAGGAATGATTGATGGTCGATCCCAGTGAAGATGTGCATGACGCCCATCGCCACGTACGTCACGAAACCCGCATTCTCCAAGCCCTCGCCGTTCTGCCCGGCGACCGGGATATCGTCGTCTCCACCAGTCAGGACCCGTTCGACGAAATCGCCCTTGGATGTTTGCACCTGCGCCAGGTTCACATGGGTCGGCACGAGATCGAAGAATGCGTCCGAATGCAGCACGACATCGTCGGGCGAGGCGCAACCGTAGAGGAACTCGAACCGGCGATAGCCGGCTGCAGCGGCTACGGCATGAGGCTGCGCGGTCAAGGGGCAGGTAGCCCCGCCGGCGGTGACACCGACATGCTGGGTCAAGTAGCCAAGCACCGCGGCGTCGTCCGCAGGCTGTCCGTCGCGGGATAGGCGCGCGGCTTCAATGTTCGGTATCGTGAAGGTGAGGTGGACCGACCCGCCATCCACCACCCAACTCGAATGCGACTCGCTCCTCGTGTGCGCCCAGGCAGGCAGGGCCACGCTCAATGCGAGCAGCAGGGCGGCAAGGAAACGCTTCACCGCAACTTGGGCGCGACTTTGATATCGGCGCGTCGTTGCAGGAACCGTTGGTTGCTCGTCTGCAGCCGGGCCACCTTCTCCGCCAGGAAGTCGCGCAAAACGCGGTCCCACGCGTCCTCGTACCTCGCGGGCAGCGGCGGCTGGTTACGCTGCATGACGAGGATGTGCACGCCATCGGCCGTGCGGACCGGGTTCGAAACCTGGCCGTCACGCAGGTCGCGCGCAGCCAGGAACAGCGCGTCGCCGAGATGCAGCTTGGCGGCGAAATAGAACTCCGGGCCGGAGCCGACGCGGCCCGAGCTCTTGAGGTCCAACGAGGCAGGCTGCGCTTCGGCGCGCAGCGCGGCAACGATGATGCCTGCCGCCTCGTCCGTGACGCTGGGGGGAAGCAGGAAGTCCTGCACCGTCATTTGTCCCTCGCCGGAGTACCCGTCCTCATGCGCGTCGAACCAGGCACGCAGCTCGGCTTCGCTCGGGCGGGAAGCCATCGCATCCTGCGCCACTGCCGCCTCCGCGCCAGTGACCAGCACCTGCCGAACATCGATGTCGTCGCTGGGCAGGCCAAGCTCCACGCCGCGCTGCACGTACAACTCCTCGCGGATCATGTCGTCGAGCACCTTGCGTTTCTGCGCCGGCGTGGCCTCTGCCAACGACACGTCATAGACAGCCCGCAACTGGTCGATCAGGTCGGCCATGAGGATGGGAACGTTGTTGACCGTCGCCGCGTCCTCGGCCGGGACGACGAAGGTCCGCGTACCCTGGGCGCTGAACAAGCCGAACCCGGCGAACCCCAGGCCGACCAGCGCGCCGATGCCGCACAGCAGCAAGGAACGGCGCGGGTTGGCCTCATCCAACCTCCAAAATCGCAACCGGAATGGAGATAGCTCGTCGCTGCTCATCGTGCGCGCGCCTGCACGCTTATTTGGCGAGCCAGGGACGCGACATACACCGCCACGTCGCGCAAGTCGGCGGCGCTCAGCACCTTGTCGAATGCCGGGCTCACGCCCGCGCGGCCTACGGACAAGGTGCGGTAGATGTCGTCGTGCGCGCCCTGGCCATAGATCCAAGCATGGTTGACCAGCGACGGCGCACCAATCGACGGATCCCCCTCGGCATTCCGGCCATGGCAATCATAGCAGCCGGCGCCGTTGCGGAACAGCTCGCCCCCGGCCTGCGCTGCATCGGCGTTTGAGGCGCGGCCGCTGAGCAGCAACACGTATTGGGTGATTTCCTCAATCTGCATGGGGGTGAGCGACGGCAGCGGCTCGTTAGGATACGGATGCAGGCTGGCATAGGCAGGCATGGACGCCAGGTTCCAGCCCCGCTTGTCGCCGGAACGGATGCCATGGCGGGCGATCGCCTCGATCTCGGCCACGCGGCCTTGGCCATACAGATGGTCCCCGCTGGTCAGGTCAGGCACGCCGGCCGCATCCCCCCTACCTTCGGCGCCATGGCAACCGGCGCAATGGGCCTGGAACACGACCTGCCCTTGGCGCAACGCGACCTGCCGCAGGGCAGGTTGGGCCAGGATCAGTTCGGGGTCGCTGCGCAAGACGGCAGCTTGGCGGCTGTCTTGCCAAAACTGGGCAACCGACCATCCGACCATGGCGACGGCCAGCAAGACTACTATGGATTTCCAGTGCCGACGCGGCATCCACACCATTCCTAGACGGTCAGCGGCGTTTCTGTAGGAACTGTCAGACTGCCTGATCACCGTCAATAAATGTGGTCGCGCCGCAAGCGGCGCAAGCCTAGGCCGCGGGTGAGCTGCGCAAGTTAAACTAGTCAGCGGTCCTTACGAACTCGCTTGATACGCAGGCTCGGTCGTGACTAGTATCTAGGAAAGCTAAGTTTCCCCGGCCGGATCGGCTTGAGGGAGGATTGCTCGGGAGATGCGCCGATGTGGATGCTTAATGCATGGCAGGTTGCGGCATTCGCGAACGAGGTCGGCACGGCCCTGTTGGCCCGGCGCCTATGTGACCGCCCGGTCGTGTTCTACCGCCGCACCGACGGAGTGCCAGTCGCGCTTGAGGATCGTTGCCCGCATCGCCTGCTGCCCCTTTCGGCTGGCAGCCGCGTCGGCGACGAGATCCAGTGCGGCTATCACGGCATGCGGTTCGGGGCGAGCGGCGCCTGCACCATGGTTCCAGGGCAGGAACAGATCCCCACCGCGGCGGCCGTCCGCAGCTATTTATTGGTCGAACGCTACAACCTGATCTGGATATGGATGGGCGAAGCGTCCCTGGCCGACCCGGCGTTGGTGCCGGATTGCCACTGGATGGATAGCCCTAGCTGGGTCCCGAGCGTCGGCTACCATCACATGAACGCGAACTACCGCCTGGTGACCGACAATCTGCTCGACTTGTCGCACGAGAGCTATATCCACGAACACACGATCGGCAACGATCAGAGCGAAAGCATCGCCACTTACCCGGTCCGGACCACGCAGGAAGGCGCGCGGCTCGTGCGCGCGCACCGTGAAATGCCGTCGATCAAGCCGCCGCCGATGTTCCGCCCCATGGTGAACGGCGCCGAGCGCATCGACCGCTGGCAGTCCGCCGTGTACATGCCGCCCGGCATCCACATGACAAACGTCGGCGTCTACCCCGTCGGCACACCGCGCGAGGGTGCCGCGATGCAACGCGTGCTGCACTTGCTTACGCCCGAGACGCCGACGAGCACGCATTACTTCTGGGCGTTGTGCCGCAACTTCCTGCGCGGCCAGCCGGAGATGACGGAGCGCCTGCGCCAAGCCGTCGTGCACACCTTCAACGAGGACAAGACGGTGCTCGAACTGCAGCAGCGCTCGATCGACGAGAACCCGGGGCTGCAGGTCCCTAACGTCGCCATACGCGTCGATGCGGCGCCCATGCAGGCCCGCCGCATGCTGGCCGGGTTCGTGGATCGCGAAAAGGCTGACCCGCGCCTGATCGCGCCACCTGTCCCGCTTGCGACCGACGAGGCCATCCCGCTCCCGCAAGCCACGGCGGCTTGAGGCCACGAAGACCGAGGATCGGCTGGGAACCGGACCGGCCTCAACCAGGAGTCTCGGAGCCATGTCCGGCCCGAGTTCAGAAGCGCTGCAAGTCACGCGTGCGGTGGACGTTGGCCGCGTGCTGGATGAAGCGGACTGGTCGAGGTTCCAGAAACGCGTTTTAGCGCTAGTCTCGCTCGTCATCGTGCTGGACGGCCTGGACACACAGACACTAACCCTGGCGCTCCCGTCGATCATGCGCGAGTGGGGGATCGGCCGCGGTCCGTTTGGCCTGGTGCTGGCCCTCGGTTTCATCGCCATGGCGCTCGGAACGGGGTTTGGCGGAATGCTGGGCGACCGGCTCGGCCGGCGGGGGGCGCTGCTCGCCAGCACGGCCATCTTCGGGGTCGGAACGCTGGCCGGTGCGATGACGAACGACATATGGTGGCTGGGCGCGAGCCGCATCTTGGCCAGTATCGGCCTTGGTGCGGCGATGCCGAACGCGACGGCCATGGTCGCTGAATATACGCCGCGACGCCGTCGCAGCCTCGCCCTCGGCATCGCGATGGGCAGCCAGCCAATCGGCACGTTCATCGGCGGCGTGCTCGCCGCGTTCATTCTGCCGCGCGGCTCGTGGCAAAGCCTGTTCATCGTCTGCGGCGCCATCCCGCTGGTCAGCGGCATGCTGCTGCTCGCTCTCCTGCCCGAGTCGATACGCTTCCTTCTCAACCGGCGCGGTGCCGCCCCCCGCATCGCGGCCGTGCTCGCCAAGATGGGCCAACCAGTCGCGGCCGGTGCGACGTTTGTTGACACCGGGGAGAAGCGGCCGGCGCGCGCCTCCCTGCGAGACCTGTTCCTGCCGGCGCATCTCAGAGACACGTTGGTGCTGTCCGGAGCGTTGTTCCTCGTGATCTGCACCAACCTGTTCATACTGAGCTGGACACCATTGCTGTTGACCGAATTGGGCTACGCGGCGGGGATCACCAGTTCTGGCTCGGCCGCGGTGAGCATCGGCGGCCTGGCGGGCGCCGTCGGAGGCGGACTGCTGTTCGCGCGGTTCGGCTCGCGCCGCGCACTGAGCTTCATGACCGCGGGCGCGGTGGCCACGGCGGTCGTGCTGTTGCTCACCCCGGTCGGACCGGCAGGCATCGGTGCCGCCGCGCTGCTTGCGTTGCTGGTCGTTGCCGGCGTGTTCATTCCCGGCACCCAGGTTCAGCTATTTTCGCTCGCCGGGCAAACCTATCCGACTGCCATACGAGCGACGGGCGTAGGCTTCGTTGCGGCTGTCGGCCGTATCGGTGCGGTGGCAAGCGGCTTGGCCGGCCCGTTCCTGGTTCCGGCCGGTTCGCCCGGGTTCTTCGGCGCCGTGGCCTGCGCGATGTTCGCATGTGGGCTGCTGCTGCTGTTCACCCGTACGGTCGTAGCGCCCTCGGTACGCCGGTGAGCGTTGCGCGGCAAAGTCTATGTCGGCCGACGCCGCCCTGCTCGGAGCGGCGCGGACATCGCCGCAGGCCGTGATATACCGCGTACGGAGCGCACTCTTACGGAGCCAACCATGATCACGAGGCAGCTTGGACGAGACGGACCGCGGGTTGGGGCGCTCGGGCTCGGGTGCAACGGCATGTCCAATCTAGCGCCCCGCGATGACGCTGAGAGCGTGGCGACCATCCAGGCGGCGCTGGACGCCGGCATCACGCTGCTCAACACTGCCGATTTCTACGGCTCCGGCCATAACGAACAGATAGTGTCTCGCGCCATCAGGGGGCGCAGGGACCAAGCATTCCTCAGTGTCAAGTTCGGCGCGTTGTTCGGACCGGCCGGTGCGTTCCTGGGCCTCGATGGTCGGCCCAACTCGGTGAAGGCCTTCGCCGCATTTTCTTTGCAGCGGCTCGGCGTGGACGTGATCGACCTATATCAGCCAGGCCGCCCCGACCCGGCAGTGCCTTACGAGGATACCATCGGCGCGGTCGCCGACCTCATCAAGGAGGGCAAGGTCCGCTACCTCGGCGTTTCGGAGGTGGGTACGGAAAACCTGCGCCGCGCGCACGCCGTGCATCCCGTGACCGCCCTCGAGATTGAGTATTCGCTGGCCTGCCGCTTTATCGAGCCGGACATCCTGCCTGCCGCGCGCGAGCTGGGCGCCGGCATCGTCGCCTATCGCGTGCTTGCGGACGGGTTGCTGAGCGGCGCGCTCATCACGGAACCTTCGGGTCGTCTCGTGGCGCCGCGCCTGCAAGGCGACAACCTCGCCTGCAATCTTTCCATCATGGCGGAATTCAAGGCAGTTGCAGCCGAGATGGGAGTCGAGCCCGCGCAATTGGCCGTGGCTTGGCTGCTGAGCCGCGGCGACGACATCGTGCCGCTCGTCGGCATGCGTCGCCGCTCCCGGATAGCTGAAAACCTTATGATCCTCGACATGACGCTCACCACGGCGGACATGGTGCGGCTCGACACGACCTTTGCGCCGGGAGTGGTTCGTGGGGACCGCTACCCGGCTTTCGTAATGAAATACGCGGCACGCTGACCGAGGCTACGCCGGCCCTGGCAACGGCAAAGCTTGCCAAGCGAGCCACCGAGACGGCACGGGTTCGGGGACCGGGCGCGCGAATAACGCTCGCTTCGGATGGCAAACGCCCCCGTCCGAAAAGCGGCAAAGCTGGCAGCTCTTGAATTGAGACTCGCCAGCTTCGACTGCAAGCCAGTCATCGGTTATACGCGACCGCCGTTGCCCGGCGTCCCATTTTGAAAGTTCGAAGCCGAATCTTTGGCACGCTGTCCTTTATTCACGCTGTCCTGCTCTAAGTATTTGGTCTCGCGATGAGGTGTGCGGGTTGATTTTGAAGATGTCGGGCGTTGTCGTCCAGGCGTGACAGACGGCTTCGAAGGGGGTCTTCCACCGGAGCGCCTTGAGATGCTTGGCGAAGTTGTAGGCTGAATAGTGGAACGCTTTGGTGGTTGCCTCCTTGACGGTTCGGTTCGTGCGTTCGGCTTGGCTGTTGGTCCAGGGGTGGTAGGGCTTGGTCAGCCTGTGCTCGATGCCGTGCTCGTCGCACACGCGGTCGAAGATGTGGCGCATGGTGTCCCACTTGGTCGAGGCATTCTTGGTGAACGCCACGCCGTTGTCGGTGAGCACGCGGCAGATTTGGTAGGGGAAGGCTTGGACGACGCCGTGGAGGAAGGGGGCGCCCTCCATCTTGCCTGGGTTGTCACGGAACTCGACGTAGGCGAACTTGGACACGCGGCCGATGGCGAGGAACATATGGGTGACGCCCTCGGCGGACCGGAGCTGGGCGCTGTCGATGTGGACGTAGCCGATCCTGGTTTCGTTGAGCGTTTTGCGCTTGGAGCTGGCCTCCTCGCTTTTGGGCAGCCGGGAGATGCCATGGCATTGCAGGCAGCGGTGCAGGGCGCTGCGGGTGAGCTTGGGGATGCTCTCCTTGAGGCAGCCCATGACGTCATCGAGCGGCAGGAGGGTGCGGTGCCTGAACTCGACGATGATGGCCTCCTCGGCCTCGGTCAGGGTCGTGCTGCGCGGCTTGAGTCTCATAGCGGTGTCGGCGGTGGTGTCCCGGTTGCGCCATTTCAGGACGGTTTTGGGGTTGACGCCATAGGTTTTGTCGATGGTGCGGGACGGCGCTTGCGCTGCTTGGAGTTCGGCTCGAACACGCGGCGTCGTTCGGGCGCTGCCGTGGAGACCGCTTGCCATAGTGTGGGATTGACCCGGTTTGGTGGACGGTTTGGTGGACTTGGGGGCTACGCGTCGG
>CAXTTH010000006.1:6710-21732 GCA_964247035.1 uncultured Acetobacteraceae bacterium | reverse complement strand
TAGCTCGTCAGGCTCATAACCTGAAGGTCACAGGTTCAAATCCTGTCCCCGCAAATGGCTTTAAAGGTATCGCGTGGGCAAGAAAACAAACCTGAACGCCCCACGCAATCTGGACGTATCGCTTCGGACGGCCAAAGGCCGTACCAGTGCCCAGCAAATTTGGCTTCGACGCCAGCTCAACGATCCTTACGTGCAAGCTGCGCAAGCGCAAGGATGGCGATCAAGAGCAGCGTTCAAGCTCATCGAGCTGGATGACCGGTACTCAATTATCCGACCCGGTGCCCGCGTCATCGATCTAGGAGCCGCACCTGGTGGCTGGAGCCAAGTCGCAGCCAAGCGTGGAGCCGGAACCATTATCGGGTTGGACATCCATTCCATCGAACCGGTGCATGGCGCACGCTTCATACAGGGTGATTTCAACGATCCGGACATGCCCAGGCGCTTGCGCGACGAGATGGGTGGTTCAGCCGATCTGGTGCTTTCGGACATAGCTCCCAACACAACTGGTCATACTGCGACAGATCACATCCGTATTGTCGCAATGGCCGAACTCGCCCTCGATTTTGCTTTGCGTGCCCTGGCGCCGGGTGGAAGCTTTGTTACGAAAGTGCTGCAAGGCGGGTCTGAGCGCGCACTGCTTGACCCCATGAAAAAGGCTTTTGCGACGGTTCGTCATGCCAAGCCGCCGGCTAGCCGCAAAGACTCCAGTGAACTCTATGTGGTCGCCAAAGGCTTCCGAACCACAACTGATGGTTCGTCGTAGCTGTAACTTGCACGTTGCAGCGCTACCGCTTATGTCAACTGGCCAAGGCGCGGGACGTATTCTCGCCGGAGATTTTCGCCATGGCTTCCGTCGAGAACGCTGTCCTTGAAAGCCGATTCTCCATTCAGGAAGCCTTGACTTTCGACGACGTGTTGATCGTCCCAGCTTACTCTCAAGTCTTGCCAGCCGAGGTTGACACGCGCACCCGACTGACGCGGACGATCAGCTTGCATATTCCCCTGATATCTTCTGCCATGGATACAGTCACAGAAGGGCCCATGGCCATCGCCATGGCGCAGCTTGGCGGCATCGGCGTGATCCACAAGAACTTGGACCCGGCGGAACAAGCCTCGCAGGTTCGCCGGGTCAAGAAATTCGAATCCGGCATGGTGGTGAACCCGCTGACCATTCATCCAGATCAGACTCTGGCCGAAGCCCGCGCGCTCATGTTGGCGTACCATATCAGCGGCGTGCCTGTCGTGGAACGTGGCACAGGCCGGCTGGTCGGCATTCTCACCAACCGTGACGTTCGATTTGCCACTGACCCGTCGGTGCGCGTCTACGAACTGATGACCCGCGAAGGCCTGGTTACGGTGCAGAACGGCGTGCCGGCCGAAGAGGCCAAGCGTTTGCTGCACAAGCATAGGCTGGAAAAGATCCTCGTGGTGGATGAGGGCTTCCGCTGCGTCGGGCTGATTACCGTGAAAGACATGGAGAAGGCGCAGGCCCATCCGCTGGCCAACAAGGATGAGCTCGGCAGGCTCAGGGTGGCTGCGGCCATCGGCATAGGGGAGGACGGCGCGCTGCGCGCCCGTGCCCTGATCGATGCCGAGGTGGACATACTGGTGGTGGACACGGCGCACGGCCATTCCGCCGGGGTCATGGCCGCGGTGGAAAAGATCAAGCAGATGTCCAACGCCGTGCAGGTCGTGGCTGGCAACGTCGCCACCCCGCAAGGTGCGCGGGCGCTGATCGAGGCGGGGGCGGATGCGGTGAAAGTCGGCATCGGTCCCGGCAGCATCTGCACCACACGTGTCGTCGCCGGCGTGGGCGTGCCTCAGTTCACCGCTATCATGGAGACCGCGGCGGCGTGCCGGGAGGCTGGTGTGCCGTCCATCGCCGATGGCGGGGTGCGGACCAGCGGAGACATCGTGAAAGCGATCGGCGCCGGCGCGGACTCTGTCATGGTCGGCAGCCTGCTTGCCGGGACGGACGAAGCGCCTGGTGAAGTGTTTCTTTATCAAGGTCGTAGCTTCAAGGCCTATCGCGGCATGGGAAGCATTGGCGCCATGGCGCGGGGGTCTGCCGATCGCTACTTCCAGCAAGAGATCAAGGACGCCCTCAAGCTGGTGCCGGAAGGGATCGAGGGGCGCGTCGGCTACAAAGGCCCAGTCTCGGCAGTGATCCATCAGATGGTGGGCGGCTTGCGGGCCGGCATGGGATACACAGGCAGCGCCACGATCATGGATTTGCAGGCCAACACGCAGTTCCGCCGGATCACAGGGGCTGGCTTGCGGGAAAGCCATGTGCACGACGTGGCCATTACCCGCGAAGCCCCGAACTACAGGCACGAGGGATGAGGGTTGGCCTCGCCGCCATCCCATGACTCCAGCAGCCCGGCTGGCCGCCGCCATCGATTTGCTGGCGGAGGTGGACGCCTCTCCACGCCGCCCGGCGGATGCTGTCGCCAACGAGTTCTTTCGCAACCGTCGCTTCATCGGCTCAGGTGACCGCCGGGCCGTGTCCGAACGGTCTTGGCGCGTGCTGCGCACCCGGCGACGGCTGAGCTGGTGGCTGCATCGCGCCGGTACTGCGCCCACCCCCCGCATGCTGGTCGCCGCTTCCCTCCTGCTGGAAGGCTGGACGCTGCCTGGCGTGCAGCAATCCTATTCGGGCGGCCAGTATGGCGCTGCGTCCATGCTGGCGCAGGAGGTATCGGCAGCCCATCAGCTGGTCGGCCACACGCTGGACCACCCCGACATGCCTGATGCAGTGCGCCTGGAAGCGCCAGACTGGCTGCTTCCGTCATTGCAGGCGCGCTTCGGGGACGCCCTCGGCCCCGAACTGGCCGCGATGGAGGTGGAAGCGCCGCTCGACCTGCGAGTGAACCTGCTTCGTGGGAGCAGGGAGGATGCCGTGGCTGCCCTGGCCCTGGAAGGCATCGCTGCCGAGCCCACGCCGGTTTCTCCCTGGGGGCTGCGCGTAGCGGGGCGTCGGTTAGTGACGAGCGGCCCGGCTTTTTTGTCCGGCCTGGTGGAAATCCAAGACGAGGGCAGCCAGTTGGTCGCCGCCCTGGTAGGCGCCGCGCCGCAGATGCGGATCGCGGACTGGTGCGCCGGGGCAGGAGGCAAGACGCTCGCCCTCGCCATGGCGATGGCCAATCACGGCCACATCGTAGCCTGCGACGTGCACGACAAACGACTGGAAGGGGCGGTACGCCGCTTGCGCCGCGCCGGGGTGCACAATGTCGAGCGCCACCTGATCGTGGCCGGCGACAAGTGGGCGAAGCGCCGGGCCGGCACCTTCGACCGTGTGCTGGTGGATGCGCCATGCACCGGAACCGGCACCTGGCGCCGCAACCCTGACGCCAGGGCGCGGCTTCGCCTGCTGGACCTGCAAGAGTTGCTTCCCAAGCAAGCCAACATCCTGGACGATGCTTCCCGACTGGTGAAAACAGGCGGATGGCTGGTCTTTGCCACCTGCTCGCTGCTCAGGGAGGAAAACGAGGACCAGGTGGATGCATTCATCGAACGTCATTCGGATTTCACCGTCGTGCCGCTGTCGCAGGCTTGGCCCTTGGAGGTCATGCCCTGCCCAGGGCCGTATCTGTCGCTGACGCCGCTCAGCCACGGCACAGACGGGTTTTTCGCCGCCGTGCTGCGACGCGACGGAGCCTCGGGGTGATCGCGGTGCGCCGGGCACGACCGTTCGATGCGCCGCTGATCGGCGCCGTGCACGTTGCAGCCTGGCGCAGCGCCTATCCGGGCATCCTGCCGGACGCCTTCCTTGCCGGCCTGTCAGTGACCCGGCAGGCTGCCTACTATGACCGTCAGATACGCTCCGCCAACGGCGTTTACGTTGCGATCGCCTCAGGCCAGGACGTTCCAGGTGGCTCCAAGCCGCGCTTGATCGGCTACACGACGGTCAGCCGCACATGGAAAGCTTTGCCGGGCGGCTTTGCCGCAGACGGCGAGATCGAGACGCTTTACGTGCTGGATGACTGGCGGGAGCGCGGCGTAGGCCGACGCCTGATCCGCACCGGCGCAGCCCACCTGGCCGCAGCCGGCAGTCGGGCGGCGTTTCTTTGGGTGTTGCGTGCCAACCCAAGCCGCTGGTTTTACCAGCGCCTGGGTGGGCGCCCGGTGGCGGAGTCGACGACGCGAGTAGCTGGCGTCAGCGTGCCGCAGACGGCTTACGCCTGGAACCCGATCGAGCGATTGATCGCGGCGTCGCCAGCTATTTGAAGCGCTGGCGGTCGATCCTTCTCTGCCACCATCCTATCCATGTTGCGCGCCACGCTCATGTCATCAACTCACCGCGATGGCTGATGTGCCTTGTTTGGCGCAGCGATTACCGCGATGGCTGATGTGCCTTGTTTGGCGCAGCGATTGTTGGTCAGAAAACTATTTGTTTGGGGCTGCCTGGCCTGTATGGTTAGCTTAGCCTGAGCACGAGTTCCGGCTTTGCAAGAAAGTGTAGGGAATCGCCATGAGCGACGTTGCAACCAAGACCACCGAACCCGGACCCGGCTCGATGACAGGTTGCCTCGCCCCGATCGACAAGGGCGGGCTGGACCAGTTGATCGCCAAAGGCCGCGCCAACCCGCAGGCCATCAAGACCCTTAAATGCAAGACCATCGCCGAAGGCCGCTTCCGGCATCTCAACATGATCCGCGATCTTCCGCCCTACATCGTGGACGAACCGCCGGCCCTGCTGGGTGACGATACGGCGCCGAACCCGTCGGAGGCATCCCTGGCCGCGCTGGGATCCTGTCTCGCCGTCGGCATCCACGCCAACGCCGTATCCCGCAACATCACGGTCCGGTCGCTGGAACTGGAGCTGGAAGCCGACATCAACATCACCGCTGTCTGGGGCACAGGCGACACGAGCCCGAAGCCGGTCGGCTTCGACGCCGTTCGGGTGAAGGTGCACCTGGACGCCGACGCGCCGCAGGCCGAGCTGGATGCGTTGGTCGCGCATGCACGCAACTGGTCTCCGGTAGCCAACACGTTCAGCAAGCCTGTTCCCGTGAACTGCGAGATAGCCTGATCCAACCCGCCAGGAGCGCCGCCATGAGCCAGACGCTTGCCGTCCCGTGCAGCCAGCTTCCGGCGCAGGCCATGCCGCTGCTGCCGGAGCTGCTGGATGCGGAGCTGGCGCCCCTGGTGGAACAGATCGACGAAGGCCTCTATCCTGCTGAGATGCTGCGCCGATTGGGCGAGGCGGGGGTTTACAGCCGCCATCTCGCCTTGTCGGGGAGGCAGGATCTGGGCGGCGCCGTCGCGGACATGGCCGCCGTGGCGTCGCTGTGCATGTCCACGGCGTTCTGCACCTGGTGTCAGGACGCATGCGGCTGGTATCTCGAAAACACCGACAACTCGGCCCTGCGCGCCCGTTTGCAGCCGGGCCTTGCGGACGGCACGCTGCTGGGCGGCACGGGCTTGTCTAACCCGATCAAAGCATTGTCGGGCATCGAGGGCTTCAACTTGCGGGCCAAGAGAACACAGGGCGGCTACATCGTCACCGGTGTCCTGCCGTGGGTCAGCAACCTCGGCGACGGCCATTGGTTCGGCACCATCTTCGAAGATGCCGATGACCCTGCGCACCGCCTCATGGCAATGGTGCAATGTGGCCAGCCCGGCGTCGAAATCCGCCAGAACGTCAAGTATACCACGCTGGAGGGCACAGGCACCTACTCCGTCCGTTTCCGCCGGGCCTTCATCTCTGATGACCTGCTGCTCGCTGATCCTTTAGGCGACATGGTCGGGCGCATCCGACCCGGCTTCATATTGCTGCAAACGGGCATGGGCCTCGGCGTCATTCGCGCCAGCATCGATGCCATGCTGCAGGCAGACGTGCAGCAGAAGGCAACCAACCGTTTCCTGCCGCGGCGCCCGCCATACTTCGAGGCGTCCCTGGAGGAGCTTCAGGCCGACGTCATGCGCCTGGCTGCCACGCCGCGGGACGGCTCCGCGGAGTATGTGCGCCAGGTGCTCGAGGTTCGGTTGCGGACGGGCGAACTGACGTTGCAGGCCACCGAGGCGGCGATGCTGCACACGGGCGCCCGCGCCTTCATTGTCGGCTCACCGGTGCAGCGGCGGCTTCGCGAAGGGTATTTCGTCGCGATGATCACGCCATCCAGCCGCCATCTCGCGAAAGAGCTGAGTCGGATGGCCGCAAACTAAGCTTTTCACCCCTCTGGGAGCAGCACCATGCCGGACAAGATACTCATCTCGCCCCCTGAACTTGCTGGCATGATGGCGGCCGGCAGAACCGTGCTGATCGATACCCGGTCGCCTGAGAACTATGCCGCCGGGCACATCGCCGGCGCCGTCAACATGTTCGACATCTTCACCTATCTCGCCATGTCCACCAAGGAGGGCATGGCTGAGCTCAAGGACAAGTTCACGGCGGCATTCGGCGCTGCCGGCATTGGCGGCGATGAGACGGTCGTGTTCTACGAAGGCTCGATGAACTCCGGTTTCGGGATGTCCTGCCGGGGCTACTACTTGCTGACCTTCCTGGGTTACGAGAAGGCGCATATCCTTCATGGTGGCCTTGCGGCTTGGCAGGCCGCTGGCATGGCGGTAACGACTGAGGTGCCCAGCCCGGCCGCCAAGAGCTTCCCGGCTTCGACCAGCGGCGAGCAGATGATGCTCGACAAGGACGACATGCTGGAGGCGCTGAAACACGACAGCATCGTCAAGCTCGACGTGCGGGATGTGGATGAGTGGATCGGCACGTCATCCTCGCCTTACGGACCTGATTTCGCCCCCCGCAAAGGCCGCATCCCCGGCGCCAAGTGGCTGGAATGGTATCGCCTGATGAAGCCGACCGCGGCCGGGCCGATGTTCAAGTCGCAGCAGGAACTGCTTGCTGAGCTGCAGACGGTCGGCGTCACCCCAGATTCGACAGTGTACCTGTACTGCTTCAAGGGCGCGCGCGCTTCCAACTCGCTGGTCGCGTTGCGCGAGGCTGGCGTCAAGGACGTGCGGATGTATTTCGGCTCTTGGAACGAGTGGAGCCGGGACCCGGCGCTGCCGATCGAGACGGGCATGCCGTTCGGCTGACCTAGAGCATCATCCGACCATACGGGGTCACCCGTCGGATGAAGATGCTCGCCAAAACAAAGAGCTAGAGCTTTCTTCCGATCCGCTTTGATCGGAAAAAGCTCTAAGCCACCTGAGGCGGGCCAGCGCTCTGGCCCGCCTACTTGGCGCCCAGGCCGAGGCCGCTGCCGCCTCCGCCGCCAGGCAGGCCCGCCGCGCTGAACTTGCCGACGTTACCCAGCAATTGCTGCATGAACGTGCTCTCGCTGCCCGGAGAGGGCGTCGTGCGCGCCACGACGCTGACCGGCTGTGCGTCCGCTTGGCTCATGTGCTTGATGTTGCGCAGCACGCCGCCGTCATCGAACGTCATTTCCACCACATCCTGGCTGTTGACGCCTTGGATGCGGCCGACCCTTGGCTGAGTCACTTCGCTTATGTAGATCCAGGTGTTGTCGTCGAAGGCGGCTTTGGCCGTCGGCGAACCGATCAAGCTGGTCACGTCGACGCGGGTAGAGGTGCCAGGAACCAAGTCCTTCAACTGGGCGGCGTCAACCCGGTTGCCACGCACCTGCGTGGATGACTGGACGGCCGAGCAAGCTCCGAGCAGGCTGGCGAGAAGCAGGCAAGCAGTGGGTCGCATGGACGTCCTGGACGGCGGCGCATGCATTGAACCGGCAGCCTGCCGCGTTATGTGCCGGAGAGGAAGTGGCGCGCAGCGCCGGGTCAGAGCCTGAAATCCCATGCTGGGCGGCTTGGTGTCAACTTTTTGGAGCACGGCAGGGATGGCCTTTTTCGGTTTGCTCGGGCGGGGACGATACGAACGGCGCGGCTTCGAGCTTTACGCAGCAGTGGTGGCGGCGGCCCGCGACCCGTATTTCTACGCCGAGCTGGGCGTCCCGGACACGTTGGATGGCCGGTTCGACTTGGTCGGCCTGTTCGCTTCCCTGGTCATCCGCCGCCTGCGCTCCTTGCCGCCGCCGGGCCCGGCCGTGGCGCAGGCCGTGTTCGATGCGATGTTCTCGGACATGGACATCAACTTGCGCGAGCTGGGCGTGGGCGACATGACGGTCGCCCGCAACGTGCGTGCGATGTGGGAGGCCTTTCACGGCCGGGCCACCGTGTACGAAGCGGCTTTGGCCGACCCAGACCCGGCGGCCCTCCAGGACGCGGTGGCGCGCAACGTATGGCGAGGGGCAGAGGCCACGGGCGCTGCGAGGCTCGCAGCCGCGATCCGCGCCCAGGTCGCCCGCCTGGATGCCGCAGTCCCGGCCGAGCTGCTTGCTGGCCATGTCGATCTTACCCTGGCAGGCATCGCGTGACCGAGATGTCCCGCCTCATGCAGGCGGACCGGGTGGACGGCGGCCTTGCCCTGACGATCGAGGCTGACAAGGCAGAGTGCGACGCCATCGCGCTGCGGCTGCGCATACCGTCGGTGCAGTCAGTGCAGTGCTCCTGGGTGCTGCGCCCGGAGCATGGCGGCGTGGTGGAGGCGGACGGCTCGCTGCGGGCGAGGCTGCACCAGGAATGCGTCGTGTCGCTCGACGCGTTTCCCACCGACGTGGTGGAGGAGTTCGCGGTGCGCTTCGTGCCGCCCGGCCTCGAGAGCAGGCAGGCCGATGATCCGGACGAGCCTGACGAGCTGACCATCGAGAACGGCGTGCTGGACCTTGGCGAGGCCACGGTCGAGCAGCTTGCGCTGGCGCTTGACCCCTATCCCCGCAAGCCCGGCGCCGAGCTGCCCGCCAAGATGGAGGACTCGCTGGACAACCCGTTTGCGGCGCTCGCGCGGTTGCGAGGTCAGGAGTAGGCTGTCCATGCTTGCGGGGGCGCAGCCGCTCTGCTAAGCGCCACCCCTTGGCTATTGCCGATTTATGACGCGATGATGGTCGGCATCAATGCAACCCACATCTGACACAGACCCTCCGAGAGCATTCGACCATGGCCGTTCCCAAGAAGAAAACCTCTCAGTCCCGGATGGGAATGCGTCGCAGCCACCATGCGCTGACCATTCCGGCCTATGCCGAGTGCGGCAACTGCGGCGAGCTGAAGCGTCCGCACCATGTCTGCTCCCATTGTGGGCACTATGATGGCCGTGAAGTCGTGGCGGCAGGCAAGGCGTTGAAGGGTGCTGTCCGGACCTGACTTGTCGGCCCGCCGAGCCGAACGCAGCGCCATGAGGTCGCCCGGCGTGCCGCTCGCCTCCACTCCCTACACCCTGGCGGTTGACGCCATGGGTGGCGACCATGCCCCGAACGCAGTGATCGACGGGCTGGCCATAGCGGCGCTGCGCCACCCCGGCGCACGCTTCCTGTTGGCAGGCGACGAGGCGGTCCTGGCGCCGTTGGTGTCGCGCGGGCGTTTGGCGCAGTGCTGCACCATCCGCCATGCGCCGGACCTCATCAGCAACGACATGAAGCCCACGGCCGCGTTGCGGGTTCGCCAAGCTTCCATGCGGGTCGCGATCGATGCCGTGGCCGCTGGCGAGGCGGCAGGCATCATCTCTGCCGGCAACACCGGCGCGCTGATGGCCCTGGCGAAAATCGTCATCAAGACGCTCACCGGCATCGACCGGCCCGCCCTGGCTGCCCTGGCCCCTTCGGCTCGCGGCGATGTGGTGATGCTCGACCTGGGTGCGAATGCGGTGTGCGACGCGCGCAACCTGGTCGAGTTCGCGGTGATGGGGGACGTGTTCGCCCGCGCCGTGCTCGGCTTGCCGTCGCCCAGCATCGGGCTGCTTAACATCGGCTCTGAGGAGCTGAAGGGTGACGAGCGCGTGCGGCAAGCGGCCGAGATAATGCGGGCAAGCTACATGGCGCCGCAGTTCCACGGCTTTGTCGAGGGCGATGACATAGCCGCCGGCACGACGGACGTAGTGGTGACGGACGGCTTCACCGGCAACGTGGCGCTGAAGACCGGGGAGGGGGCGCTCCGCCTGGTGTTCGCCTTGCTCAAGCAGGTGTTCAGCGGCAGCCTGGCCGGCCGGATCGCCTACATGATCGCCCGCCCCGGCCTTGAGCGGCTGCGCGAGTGGGTGGATCCGCGGCGCTACAACGGCGCCATCATGCTGGGGCTGAACGGCGTCGTGGTGAAGTCCCACGGCGGCACGGACGCCGAGCAGTTCGCCTACGCGACCGACGTGGCCATCGACATGGTGGTGCACTGCTTCAACGATCGCATACGAGAAGGTCTTGTCCAGATTGCCGGGCTGAGCAGCGCGGCGCCTGCGCTGGCGGTGGTGCGCTGATGCGGCGCTCGCTGTTGCAAGGGGCCGGCGGCTACCTGCCAGAACGGGTGGTGACGAACGCCGAACTGGCTGAGCAGTTGGACACATCGGATGCTTGGATACTGGAACGCACCGGCATCCGGCAACGCCACCTGGCGGCAGCGCACGAGACGGCCGTGTTCATGGCCACCCGAGCGGCGCAGGCGGCGCTCGCCCACGCTGCGGCTACGGCATCGGACGTGGACGTCATCATCGTGGGCACCAGCACGCCAGACCAGGCGTTCCCGGCCACTGCGCTCGGCGTGCAGGCCCAGCTCGGCGCGGGCGGGTTCGGCTTCGACGTGTCAGCCGCGTGCAGCGGCTTCATTTATGCCCTCGGCCTCGCCGACGCCCTGATTCGCAGCGGCCAGGTGCGCGGCGCGCTGGTCATCGGTTCCGAGGTCTACTCCCGCATCCTGGACTGGACTGACCGCGCCACCTGCGTGCTGTTCGGCGACGGAGCCGGCGCCGTGTTCTTGCGCAGCGACGAACAGCCGGATGGGAAGCCGGGTCAGGGTATCTTGTCGACCCATCTGCACGCGCAAGGCGAATTGGGGCCGTTGCTCTACGTGGACGGCGCCGTTGGCCGGACAGAGCTGCCTGGCCACCTCAAGATGAATGGCCGCGAGGTATTCCGTCATGCCGTGAGCAAGCTGTCCGCCGTGGTGGAGGAAGCGTTGGAGGCGAACGGCTTGCAGCACGATGACGTGGACTGGCTGATCCCGCATCAAGCCAACCAACGCATCATCGACGCGATGGGGCGCAAGCTGGGCTTGCCGGCGGAGCGGGTGGTGGTGACGGTGGACCGCCATGCCAACACCTCCGCCGCCTCGATCCCGCTGGCGCTGACGGAAGCCTGGCATGGCGGGCGGCTGCGGCGGGGTGACTTGCTGGTGCTGGAAGCGTTGGGAGGTGGCTTGACCTGGGGTTCTGCGCTGGTGCGGCTTTAGCCGGACAGCAGGGCCAAGCTCTCTCTCACTTCGGGAGACGGCTGTTCCCCGCCGAAGCCCGGAGCAAGACGTGAGGCCGGCGGTAAATCGCTCGGCATCCCGCGTTCCGGCTCAAGCGGATGATGCTCTGGTGCCACAGCAGACGAAGTTCTGTTTGATTTCAGGGCGTTTGCTTGACCTTCGCGAGCCGCACCGCATAGCGTGACCGATATGATCACCGTGACGCGCGCCCATTTGGCGGAACGAATCTACACCCAGGTGGGTTTGTCGCGTAACGAATCCGCCGATCTGCTGGAAACCGTGCTGAACCGGCTCGCCAAGGCCCTGGAGAGCGGGGAATCCGTCAAGATCAGTGGTTTCGGCACGTTCTCGGTCAGGCAAAAGGGCCGGCGGATCGGCCGTAATCCCAAGACCGGAGTCGAGGTGCCGATCCTGCCGCGCCGGGTGCTGGTGTTCCGCCCAAGCCAGGTGCTCAAGGCGCACGTGAACGGCACGCCTGTCCCGGCTGGAGACGAGTTCGCCGGTGACGACGAATGATCCCGCCGGGCGCACCTGGCGCCGAATCGCCCGAGGCAGCGAAGGCACGGTCCAAGAAGGCGCCCAATGCGTTCCGCACAATCAGCGAGGTGGCGGACGAGCTGCACATCCCGCAGCATGTGCTGCGGTTCTGGGAAACCAAGTTTCCCCAGGTGAAGCCGCTCAAGCGCGGTGGCGGCCGGCGCTACTACCGCCCGGACGACATCGCGTTGCTGCGTCGCATCTCGGACCTGCTTTACACCCAGGGCTACACCATCAAGGGCGTGCAACGGCTGTTGCGGGAGGGGGGCGGCAAGTTGTCCGATGACATACCTCCGGCCACGGAGACCGAGCGGGCCGCGGCGGAGGCCGAGCGCGCCATCCCTCTCGAGCAGCCTCTGGCGCCCCCGTCCGAGCTTGCACCTGCCGGAGATGAGGCAGCGCGGCTGCGCGATATCCTGGCGCAAGTGCTGGAGGATTTGCAGGCGCTGCGCCGGCTGCTGCCATAAGGCGGCAAGGCAGCGTTGCGGCGGGGGGAGGCGGCTGCTACACCCATGGCAGTCGGAGCGTAGCGCAGCCTGGTAGCGCATCAGTCTGGGGGACTGAGGGTCGTGGGTTCGAATCCCGCCGCTCCGACCAACAATTGCAGCTTGCTGCCTTCAGGGCCCGTCGATGGCGGCGGGAGAATGCCGTCGGCAGCGGGACGGGAAAGGTTTGACCGTGGTAGAAGTTCTTTATCGAGACCCGCTTAATCCCAACGCTCCCATCACGCCCACCACGACCGCCGGAGTGGTGGACACGACGGGGGCAGCGCCGTGGTCCAATGCCGTGATCACGACTGATGCGACGACCGGGCTTGAAGCCAGCGGCCTGTATGCGATGCGGAATGGCACCCTGCTTCAGTTGGATTTCAATGCTTTGGGTGCCTTGAACGATACAGTGCTGTATGTGCCGGGTGTCAGCATCACCGCAATTTACTATGGCATCAACAGCAACCCAGTTTACCCGCAATACTCGTTTACTCAATACAACTATGACCCAAGCGGAAACGTCAGATCCACTATTGAGTCAGTCGGCGGCAAGACATACCTCAACAGCATAGCGTAGCTTGCGCGGCCTGGCCTAACAGGCTGCTGGGAAACCCTGATTGCCTGCTTTGCAGGACGCTCCCTGCACCCGAAAGGGGCCAACTCTCGCAAGCGGGGCATCTCCTTTACCCCTCAAATGAGGTGTCCAGAGGATGACTATCCCCTGGTGGGGTTCGGGGCGAAGCCCCGACCTGACTTGCCGAGTGTTTTTCAGCAACCTGCTAGATGGTTCGTCGCCCAACGCGCTGCGTCGCGAGTCGGCCCACCGGCGGTGGCTGGGTCGCCAGCCAGATGCCGAGCGCCACCGGGATGACGCCCAGCATGTCGAAGGGGCCGACCGGCTCGCCCAGCACTGCCCAGGACATGGCCAGGCCGATCGGCGGGATAAGGAAATGCAGCGCGCTGGCGGAGCTTGCCGTGCCGTTGCGCAGCAGCCAAAACCACAGCAGCAGCGCACCGATCGACATCACCAGGACGCACCAGGCCATCACGAGCCAGATTCGCGGGCCGTAGGCGATGCGGCCCGGGTCCTCGAAGGCAAGGCCGAGGGCCAGCAGCAGGCTGCCGCCGAAGGCAGTCTGCACGCCCACCGCCACAGGCAAGCTCACGTCTGGCGCGAACCACTTGAAGGCCAGTGTTCCCGCAACCAGCGAGAGCAGTGCGCCTGCCACCAGCAGCACGCCGCGTCCGTCCTCGTGGCCGCCGAGCAGGCGGTGCCGCACCACGAACACGGCGCCTGCGAAACCGAGCAGCAGCCCAAGCATCTTGCGCCAGTGCAGCCGTTCGCCCAGCAACGGGGCAGCCATGACGGCGATCAGGATGGGGTTGAGGCTGGCGATGATGGTGGTCAGCCCGGCGGACACGCTGCCCATGCCTTGCCAGGCCAGCCCTTGGTAGCCTGCCTGGTTCAGCACGCCCAGCAGCGCGAGCTTGCCCCATGGGACCGGACGACGGAAATCCCCACGCCAGGCGGCGAAGCCCAGCAGCGCTGCCCCGGTGAGAAGGAACCGCACCCCGCCGAACAAGGCAGGCGGGCAGGTCGCGAGCGCGAGCTTGGCTGCAGTGAAGCCGCTGGCCCAGGCGAGCACGAACAGCGTCACCAACACGAAGTAGCCAGCCCGGCCCGGCATCAGGACGGCAGCAGCACCGTGGCGACCGCCTGGGCGGCGATACCCTCGCCGCGCCCGGTAAAGCCGAGCCGTTCCGTCGTGGTCGCCTTGACCGAGATGCGCCCCACATCGACTGCCAGCAGCTCGGCAAGCCGCCCCGCCATGGACGCCGCGTAGGGCGTGATCTTGGGGCGCTCGCAAATCAGCGTCACGTCGGCGTTGGCGAGCCGGCCGCCGCGCGCCTCGATCCGCCCGGCGGCGTGGCGCAGGAAGCGGGCGCTGTCGGCATCCTTCCACTCTGCCTCGCTGGGCGGGAAATGGCGACCGATGTCACCCTCCGCCAGCGCGCCGTAGATCGCGTCGCACAGCGCGTGGATGCCCACGTCCGCGTCCGAGTGGCCGGCCAGGCCCCAGTCATGCGCCACCGCGATGCCGCACAGCACCAATGCCCGGCCCGGCTCCGCGGCATGGACATCGAACCCGGTGCCGGTGCGCGGCGACAGGCCGGGCGAGAAGGCGCGTTCCAGCCGCACGATGTCCTCCGGGTAGGTGAGCTTGATGTTGTCCTCGGCCCCGGGAACGATGGCGACGGGGTGGCCCGCCGCTTCCAGCAGGGCGGCGTCGTCCGTGGCCGCGGCCTCGCCGCTGCCGTGCAAGGCGCGCAGCAGGTGGTAGCGGAACGCCTGCGGGGTCTGCGCCCGGTAAAGCCCGTCCCGCCGCACGGTGGCCACGATGCGGCCCGACTGCACCCGCTTCAGGGTGTCGGCCACGGGAATGGCCGGGATGGCGCCGTCATGGCTGCGCAGGGCGGCGAGCAGGGCGGGGATGATGGCAGGCGGCACGAAGGGCCGGGCCGCGTCGTGCACCAGCACCAGCTCCGGCGCGTGCGGGCTCAACGCCTGTAACCCGGCCATCACGCTGGCCTGCCGCGGGGGGGGGCGCCGCCCGCCGGGCGGGCCCGGCCGCGCAGCATGGTGGCCGCAGCGTTCGCGCGGTCGATCTGCGTCACAGCAGCCTGGGAAAGGCCGGTGGTAGCGCGATATCGGCGTTGCAGGGTTCGTCGGG